>JAREAI010000382.1:0-2616 GCA_029240435.1 Nitrososphaeraceae archaeon
TAATCACCATCAAGGTTTGTAAATACATCCATAACTGTACCATTTGCTATCCTGTAAGGACTTTGCTTGTCTAAAACATTAAACCTTTCTGGAGTATGTACTCCATTAAATAATGACCCATTGTACGACATAATTCCATATCCAACGCCATTTATCTCGGCATATCTGACAGGATGTATCTCATACCAGCCGCCTAAAAAAAGAATTAATGGTTTTATTTCTTCTACCCATACTCCATAAACAGATATTCTATCGCCTACCATCGGTTTTGGAATATTGTACTGGTCTTCAGGCACAATTTCAGTTACAAGTAGATAATAGAAAGAAAGAAAAAATAAAGCAGGAAAAATTAATGAAATAATAAAAGAAATTAGGAATATAGAAACCAATTAATATTTTTTTGTATCACATATTTTTTAATATTTTTTGAGATCAACGTATATTATATGATGATGATATTTACCGTTTAATTTTGCTACTTTTTTAATTCCTATTATTCACGTAGGATCCAGAATGCTATACATATCTCTTAGAACAAAGACAGTAGATATTACAACCTTCTATAACAATAAAGGTAAATTATTTAAAGGACGTTGAGCGTCATACTCTACTTTTTTTTATCTTTCTAACAATCTCATTGCCTTTTTAGCAATAATGTGGCTTAAGATAACGAAAATTATTTATTTAAAGCAGATTATATTTAATTTTTATGACTATTATAGTCAACTTGTATATAGTACTAGTTGCCTTTTGTTGTGAAACTTGTATGTGCCATGAACCAATGTATGAAATTTGTTCAAAGGCAAACAATACGAGGTCTATATGCTCCCATGGCTATTGCACGTAATTTTTAAAGCCTTATAATATAGTTAATGGACGGGTATACACACTAAGATGGGAAAAACGAAGAGTGCATCAAGTAGATCTAGCGAAGATGAAGCGCTCCCGAAATGGGCAGAAGATGAGATCAAATCAGTTCAATTCGGAGAGCCTGAAATTCTGACACGAACAGGATATATTCTTGATATTTATGAAAATGATTTTAAAATCGATATTCAGCTATACGAAGCTTTGCCAGACGGCAGGACCATTATTGAGGGCTTGAATGTTCCCAGATCTTCGAAGATAGTCGATTTTATGAAGGGTGTCGTTTACGAATTTAAGATAAAGATGTTTCATGGATCTTTGAGTTCAAAGCTTGTTGAATTATTGAGAACAAAGTTTGCGATTGAAATGGATACAATTTACAGATTTGATCTGGAAGAAATACAGATGATGGATGTTGAGTCAGATCTTCCTTCTATACCACCTTCTTCTGACGGCGAAGACGAGGATGGGGAGGATGGAAAAGAATGATCAAAAATTTAGCGTCGTAATTTCCTTCTAAAGGCCGCCCCAACAAGTGGATTGATAATATAAGGCAAGGTTTGCTTTAGCCAGACGCCTACTCTGATAAATAATGGGACTATAATTTCAAGACGAGGAGAATTTGCTGCTCTCATAATTGCATTTGACACAGTTTTTGGAGGAAGCGCATATCCGACATAGTTTGGCATTTTGCCTCCGAAAGATTCGTTGTTAAAGAAGTTGGTTTTAACGGCAATTGGACTTACAACTGTTATACCTACTCCTGTCCCATGTAGTTCATGATATAATGAT
The DNA here is from genome assembly GCA_029240435.1 of Nitrososphaeraceae archaeon. GTDB lineage: Archaea > Thermoproteota > Nitrososphaeria > Nitrososphaerales > Nitrososphaeraceae > JAJNBK01. The sequence goes on from JAREAI010000382.1 coordinate 1,660, forward strand.
TCTGAAAAACCCAGCATTGCGTATTTTGAACCGCAATATGCAGCCAATCCTGGCACTCCGAAACTTGCCGCCACAGAAGCAACATTTACTATATGTCCAGATTTATTGTAAAGCATAGAATCTAGAAATACTTTTGTGCAATATATCATGCCATAGTAGTTTGTTGCTGTAATTGACTCTATTTGTTCAATGCTTTGATCCTGTACTTTTCCAAAGAAGCTAAAACCAGCATTGTTTACAAGCACGTCAACATGGCCAAACCGATGGATCACATCTCTTCCTAGCTTAATCACTTCTGTCTTGTTTGAAATATCGCATACATAGACCATCGTCTCGCACTTTGAATTTATAAGGGCTGCAACACCTGTCAGTTTGGATTCAGAGCGTCCCACTAGAATTATTGCCATAGCCCCATTATTGGCAAAATCAATTGCAGCCTGCCGTCCTATTCCAGATGATGCCCCCGTTATTAAGATTATTTTTCCATCGAATTTTCTTTTTCTTCTTCTTTTGATGATAGTAGTGTTAGTAGTAGTAGTAGGAGTAGGAGTAACCATTATTATTACTACTTCTTATTAACATCTATTTTTCTTCTACTACTACTACCTTTTATTATCCTCACTAACTCCATCATATGTTTTATTATTTTTGCTAGGATTACTATCATCAGCTAGATTAGGTCTTACACCATGACTAAATGGAAAAGTGGAGATGTTTTTTGGATTTGTAACAGAGACTTTAGAACCTACTGTTATTTTCATCAATGCAATCCACATAATCACAAGAGGAATATGATAAGATGCAATTCTCCATGCTATAATTACGTTTAATTGCGAATCTTTAATAACATCGGCAAATTCTGGAATACCATTTATGTTCGATACATAAGCCCAAATACCTAGTTCTGCCAACCCTGATCCACCTATAGTAATTGGAAGGGTTGATAACGCAGTAGAT
>JAREAI010000096.1:0-20516 GCA_029240435.1 Nitrososphaeraceae archaeon
TTTTGGTTACGTATAATCTAACGGTGTTAAGATATTTTCAAATATGGATAGGATTGCCTATTCTGGATATATTGTATCCATACAATATTAATTCATTTCATGAATATCATCTGTGACACTTGTTTCTTTTTTACTTGGAATTTGCTACTAAGATATTTTGAAGTTACTTGCCTATGACAATCTTGGCACAACGTTCGAAGATTGTTATGATTGTGAAAGAATTCTAACGTAGTTTTAATTTTATTCTCAAGTGTATCGTATTTGTATCCTAATTGTTCATATAGTGATTTAGGTATAATATGGTCGCATTCTAAATTTTTACAGCGGGCAAATTTTCTTCTAAATATATGGGGATATTTTCTTTTGCAAATCTGACATGTATAGTTATCGCGTTTGAATACGTCTGACCTAATACGCTCCCAAAAGAAATTGTGATAATACCAATGTCTAAACTCCTTATTGCATTTTTTAGAACAATATTTTCTATAGGGTGATTGTGGATATTTATTACAATTGATATTTCTGCATAGTAATTTGCCGTTCTTGTCATATTTGTCAAATTCCTGAATATACACTATCTTTTTTAAAGTCTGTTCTAATAAGATACTCATAAGATTAGTTTTAACTTGTATATCCTATTAAATTTACTAGTCGCTCTTTTTAAATTTGGCATGAAGTAAAATTTGGCCAATAGATTGTCAATTAGAAATGACACGATTATGCAAAGAAATTGAAAGTTTATAGATAGTTTTTCTTTATATAGATAAAGAATTATTCAATAAAATGTTAATTATTGTCATTATAATGCTATGCAATTAATGCTATGGGTTTTATAAAATAGTGGAAATTAAATAGAAGACATTTAAGTTATTAAAACTATATTCAGAATTATCATGTGTTTTGATTATGAGATAGAAAAGAAAGAGAGAATAAAGAGAGACATTACAATAAATGAAGACACGGATATCTGTCCAGAATCTGATAAGATTGAAGAATATACTATAAGACATCAGCGAATAATTGATGGTGAAATGGCACATTCACAATATTTGATTAAGTAAATTTTATATTTTTCCATTAAATAGTGGACATATTGATACTTTACGATGTCATTTAGCGAAAGAAATACAATTTTTAAGCCAATATTAGCTGCTGGAATAATAATCATAGTATTCGGCGGAATATGTCTTTGGATTTCGCAGATTATTCAGCTTAAAGAAGAAGGCGAAGGATTTATTATAATAGGATGGAGATTCATAATTGGTGGAATAGCAGCAATAGCTTTTGCATTCCTATGGAGATATTTTGTTTATATAAGGCCAGTCAGAAAAAGGAGTAAGAAATTTGACGATTGGTATAAGCCTTGATGATGATTGAAACATAACTACTTGATCGAATAATTTGTTAGAGTAATTTTACTTTAGCACCTCTATACTCTCTTGCACACTTTATAAATGAACATTGATTATTAAAAGAAGAATCAGGAAACTCCAGCCTAGCATTACTCAGAATTAATAATAGCGTATTATATACTAAAATACATTCTAACCTCCTGATGTAAGAGCTTAAAGAACAGGAACAGCACATTATTGTAATAAGTAATCAAGAATATGAAGACTATAGAAGAAGAACAACTCTAACAATTATTGCAATACTGACTGTAGATATCTTGATAATAATATTCATTATGGCAACTAATAGCGCCAAACAAGCATATGCACAAAGAAATAGTGGATCTAGAGCAAAGACTCAATAAGATAAAACAATTTTGATTAAGATAATAGCACCAACAACAAAGATTGATGCTTGTATATCATATTTTCAGAGTCTGTAGATTCTGTTTGTATCATAGATTAATAACTTGATCATGAACAGGAGCATACTAGAGTGAATTATCGTGTTTGTTATTATTATTGTGTGCATACACTAGAATTTGCATTGTGAATACGTCATATTATTCAACTAGTAATCTAGGATAATAGCCAAATAGCATATAGTGGAGCAATACCAAAGGTACAAGATGTTATACAACTATCAATGATAATAACATAACTTTTGAATCTATCATCTCCTTATGATATAATCTATCTATATAATTATATTGCATGTTTTCTTTCTAACTATCAACATGTCAGGTATAAAAGATAAGATAGAGGATGCAGTAGACAAGATGAAAGCAGGTACAAAGGCAGCAGGAAAGAAAACCGCTGACACAGACAGAGACACTGAGACAGAATATAGAAAAGAAGAGGTTAAAGAGAAGTTAGATTAATTTCTCAATATATTTATTTCTTTTTATCTTCTTTTCATTATCTTCTTTTCCAGAGCGGCGACTATGAAGCTTTATAAAAAAAATCGAGAAATTCTTTATCTCTACGATAAACCATTTGCTCTCTGAAATTCTCTTTCAATACAATTAGACATATATTTCTCTAAAAAAGTCTATAAGCAAACTCTTAAATAATAATAAGATTTCATAAAACGGCAGAAAAAAAGTAATTTCATACTTTTATTTTTATATTACATACTCGTCAGATAGTCGTCATATACTCTCGTCATATCAAGTGTTCATCAAATAGAATTCTTACCAGCTTAAATACCGATTCATCTAGTCGAATAAATGTCTTCTTTATGACGTTTGTATTTAATTATCAACCAATCATTACGACTAATAATGCGAAATTTCATCAAGATACTCTAATATAATAAGATTTATTATTATTATTGGATCAGAATCCCAAAACCAATAACATATTTACTAATACCTTGTCATTACATAGCTATTTTGAAGAGTTTAAATGAAAGCAGTAAGACTCCAATGAATGAATTTTCAAGGCAAATATGGAAACATAGACTTCAATCTTATATACTTATATATTATTGGTTAATAAGTAACTAACATAATATTTTACTTATCAAGAATCTATAATCTGAATTCATATTATAAATGTGAAAGTTTTATAGTTTATTGTGACAGTTCATCACCGATGAATAACCTAATATCTATAGCCGCGGTACTAGCGTTGGCTTCAGGACTTATTCTAGGGTCCATTGGTACTTTAGTTCCTGTAGTTGCGCAAGAAGGTAACATGACAGGCGGTAACATGACAGGCGGTAACATGACAGGCGGTAATCAAACAGGCGGTAATCAAACAGAAGGAGGAGGCATGTTAAGCGATGTTCCTATAATAGGAGACATTTTAGGTGGAGGACAGTAGCAAACAGAGTATTCCTATGCGTTGATAAACATTTCTTTTTTATTTTCTTGTGGAATAATTAGTAGAGCAATAAAAGAAGTATCGTAATTAAGCCATAGAAGTAGTTGGTTGATTATTCACACATATATTTGCATTATATTTTTGTAATTTATCTACCTGCTTTACGAATTTTCTATATATACTTCTTATACATGATGATTCGCCAGTTAGTTTATCTCAAAGTTATTTATTGCTAGATAATGGCAATTAGGTATGTATGTATATATATATGACATGCAGTTCAACCAAAGGAATAACGCCTACTTATATGTAGATTTCTGGAGTATTATGAATGAGTTTTAAGCGTAGAATATCGACTAGTGCTGCGATGATAGGTGTTCCCAGCTTTTGAAATATTCAATTTCATTTTTGAATAATTCTAATTATGCGATAAGATTACTTAATCCTCCTCAATTAGTTAACTACCAAACCACTTTTCTAGAGATTGACTACGATTTGTAATTGATTTTTTTAGTTTTTCTAAGGCTGCACTTACACGATCTGTAGAAAAACTTTTTTCTATGCACAGGAAATCAACTATATCCTTTGGGTCCTATGCCTGTGAATCCTGCTGGATTAAAATCAGTACCTATCAGAATTCCAACATCTACCAATTGTTCATGTGTCAGTCGAGTTTTATTAAGAATCTGTTGATAATCAATAATCTCCGGCTCAATGTCAATGTATAAATTCCTGTTTGGAACTTTTCTCCTACCGCTGACTGTAAGATTACGCGTTAGTTTTTTGGCACCAAATAATATTGAATCATAGTCTTGGCTTGCAGAGGTAAAAGCTATATCGAGTTTTGTCAGATAGGCAGCGGCGGCCTCTCCTTCAGATGGAGCCTGAATACAGGGAATCCCAAGCAAAGTTAGGATCCTTTTGGATTCTTCTACCATTTGGGATGTCAAAATAGAGGTGGCTTGGCTGTATTTTCGGGCTTCTTCAATTCTTCCTTCTAATATTGCTTCCTCGTATCTCTTAGATGCTTCTTGTTTTATTTGACGTCTTCGTTCAATCTCCTTTGACTTGAGAGGATGTGGCTTGCCATCGAAAATATAAATGAGTTTTATATTTTCCGCTAGTAGATTGACATTTCGATAGAACAAGCCACTTAAGTGGCTTGTTATATCACCTTTGCCATTTGTAAGTAATTCACCTGTCGGTCCACGAATAGTTGCGAGAAATTGATATATTGCATTGTGTGCATCAACTGCCACAACTTTATTGGATAATTCAGATATCGTGATATTAGTGGGTGCAATAAGTGGTTTTAGATCTAATCCCATTTATTTTAATTGGACGTTGGATGATTTTATTTTTTTCTGATTCTTTTTTGAGGATCTTCTCCAATAGTCATGAGGACATTAGAATCCGTAATCATTTTCTCTTAATCTTGTAATTAATACGTTACATGTAGCGTTTTGCCTAGTTTCATAATGTAAAGTAATGGATCAAAAGTCAGCTTACAAATATGTTACAGAGATATTATATCGATGAATATGACTATCTGTCACTATTTTCTACGACTGGCTTAAAGTCAACCACACCACTTATATCTAAGAGATCTACCTCATTTGCCATTTCTTTAGCTTTATCTGTTTCATTATCTTTATTCATGCATTTATCATAAAATGGACACCACGGACACTTCTTATTTCTTGCAAACTCTGGTAATCTAGGTAATATAGAAACATCATTTTCTTCCAATGCTTTTAAGAATAAATTTTTCCTTCGAACCATTTCATTCTTTAATATCTCCCTGGCAATATCTGCTGCTGGCAAATGTACTTCCCAGCTTTCTATGCCAACGTCTTTAGCGTTAAATGGCCTGAAGAAATAATCATTACCTGCTGAATCACTTTTTATCCACCTTAACTCTCTAATGTTATACCTTATAGAAATAATTCCTTTCTCTATGCCAGTCATAACCAGATAATATAATAACTGTCTGAGGTATGCTCTGAATGTACCATCAGTTATATCAAGACGTTTGCCATTAACTGTATCTTTTAACTCTACTATAACGTCTTCTACCTCACTCATAATATCTGGATGAGCAACTATTCCATCCATTTCTATATTGGCTTGTGATACACCTAAACTTGCAAGCTCGGTAATCACAAATTCGCTGGATTCACCTCTTACAAAATGGTGTACTGATTCGTTTGATAGAGGATCTAATTCAGGAAACTTTCTGGAATAATATTGCTTCCTTATGCAGGTAGTAAGTATAATATCAGAAACATGTACTATGGTGTCGAGTCTCCTTCTATCTTCATATCTGGACTTGAGATTTTTCTGAAGTAAATCTGTGAACTTTGGGTTTAATCGTATAGTTATTGGCATTTCAATTCTCTTCTTTTTATGCTAATAATTCTGTCCAATATAGTTTTCAAATAAGAATATGCTTTGATCATATATTTATTGTAAGCTTTGCTTATACACTCCCAAGTAATGACAGAGTCAATAATGTCACTCTATTGCCTCTATTCCTAAGGAAACAGTTCATAGAATGCATCTGCAATCAGCCACAAATATAGAATAGGTTGGACGAGTAGTTGGATTCTTTACTGTTCCCCCCATTATTTAGCATAAATCTATGAAAGACTGAGCAAGGAAGTTCAAAGGTTGTAAAATGATTAGTATATAAAATATGCTCTATCTTTTATTGATCATTATCTTTTTATTTTATATCAAAAATAAATTTAATAAATAACTTTATATTATTAGATAAAAAATTTATCCATACGATAATCCTTTATTGATTTTTATAACAAACTTACATGATGTACTACTAACTTTCCAAAATGATTCAGCTTATTAGCATAGTGTAAAAAGTATACAATCTATTATAGTTATGAAATAGTCAAAGGGGTTATTTGAGCATTCTAAAGATGTACCAAGTTTCTTTGTATAATAGACAAACTAAGGCAATATACACATTAGCATTTGGTTTTTTTAGTCTGTATGAAATTCTGATTTCAGAATATGCTTTTAGATTATAATTGACTACCACACTTGTTCCTCTGCTTCTACTTTACATTTGACAAAAACCTACCAACCCAAAATGAGTTACTTTATAAATCTTCTATCCATATGTGTTCTACAGAGTGTGTAGGAATCAACTCTCTACGTAGAATCGAATTGGAGCTTTCTTGTTTATAAAGTGTAATTGTAACAAAATCAGCTACTACTTGAATGTTTATAGTTTCACAATGCTCTTCATTTTTTAATGCGTCGAATTGTTCGATTACTATTGTGACAGGTTTTGAGTTTGGTCTTATTGCATAAAGAATAATCACGTTTTTTACTTCTGCACCATGAAATTTGATTATTTTTCTCTCCTTTGACATTGATTCTTTATTTTAGTGTATTACATCGATAATAATATTTCTTATTATTAATATAATATATTAATACAGCAACTACTCCCATGAATTTAAGCAAGAAGAGATTCTATTTCGATATATTATAAGAAAAATGAGTTAATGAATAACTAAAGATACTCGCATCTAAAAGCTTTCATCGACCCATTCTGGTCCTATCAAGAATACAGCAGCAATATAACATTATTCGTTTATATCTTAGTTTGAAAGTTGAATTTATTTGTTAATAAAGTTCTACAATTAACTACTTTTGTAGGTCTTTAGGTTTTTTCTGCTTCTATGGTCAAATAATCATCAGTAGTGGCTCTTGTTATGACATTACTTTCCAAAGTTGTGGCTCTATGATCTTAACAATATTAAATATTTTATTGTAGATTTACGTTGTTATAAAACCTCTTACTAAAATCATTACCCACATTATGACTGCCGATACTATATGAATAACTGATAATATAAGAAGAAATGGAAGTTTATAATTATATAAAAGAAATTGATCGGATAGTCAATCGGAGCTATTATTATGTAAGACAATATAATGTATTATTACAATGTCATCAGAAAACCAAAACAATAATCAAAACCAAACTAAAAAAGACTTGAAGGTAAAGGAAGAGGAAAAGGAAGAGGAAGAAGAATTGGAAGCTCTTGATGTAGAATCAACAGGTGGTGGAAAGGGAGCAGGAGGTGGTTAAAATGCCATCTCACATCAAGCAACCTGATGTAGAAATTACACTAATGTATGTAAATGAAGTCTAAGGTTAATTCTAATCTTCAAAACTACTATTTTTGTAGTATATTTACCCTTTATCTAGTTTTGAATTATTTGATAGTATTAATGCTTTTATTTTATTCTTTTTCTTTTACTTTTACTTTTGCCATCTGTACTATTTAGGTTCGTAGTAAAAATGTTTATCTTTTATATAATTCTGCTTTTTGATTTAAAATTTTCATTTCGATTTAACAGTAGTAATAGCCATATGTAGTTGTGATTGCTGTGTTTCACTATATAATTTTGTTTTTAATATTATTGAATCAGTACGCTATTCTAATTGTACTCTATATTAATTACATTGTGAATATATTAGAATAATGCAGTGTTGAACTGTTCCTTTTTCTACGCTTGCCATTTTCCTCCATGATAATTAACGTATTGATAATGTAGACTTTTTATTTTGAACATTAAAAAACCAAGATGTTATTTGATATAGAATAATCATTAAATAGTCAACTATCTAAACTGTCAAAAGCTTATCTAGAATGGACGAACTATGTCATAAAATATAAATAAGAAGGGAACATATTAAACTGCATTTAATCCTTCTATTTTTATAAAACGATTTTGCTCTATCTATTCTGATCTCAGAAACTGGTTAAAGATATTTTTCCTTTATAACCGGAGATGTCAACATATAAAAGAAACAAATTTACAAATTCCTAATAAATGTAGTTAAGTTAACGGAGCCAACAGAAGAACGATAAGAGCAATAAACTAAAATGCTGCCAGCCAGGTAAGAATGATCTCTACATCAAAAGTCGTTGAATAAGACATTCAGAACTATCTTAGTATGGAAACACAAACTCGATCAACAATCAGAATAAAATCACATACGTTAGTTAATTATCCTTTAAAATGATAATCCAACACGGGACTTCAGACTTTCTTTTAAATCAATATATCAGATAATATTATTAGATCGTATAAGAGTGCACAATAAAGCTATATTAGCATAAAATACGGAGTCGAAAAGTTAATAAATCACTAGCGATATTACTAGTGATATGTTGTCAGACTGGTTCTCAAGAGTAGGTAGTGCGATTCCAAGGGGATTTTCTAGACATTATATCCTAGGATTATTAAAGGAGCAACCTATGACAGGAAAAGAAATTATTGATAAGGCCATACTTCAGAGTGATGGCAAAATATAGAATCAGTTCATAATATTTTACAAAAACAACTAGATGTTATGCTGAGAGTCGGCAACATTGGAAGATTCATGGCGATGGATCTTATTGATAGAATATCTACTATAGGCTCAACTTTGAGCTCTAATCTTGATAGAATGACAGAACAAGAGCGAAGTAAGTATAAACAGTTCTTGATGACAGAACTAAATAAATTAGATGAACAGGAAGATAATAAAGAGGTAGTAAAGGTTGAATAGAGATTAAACTAATTCAACCTAGTTCATATTAGGTTAATTAGTTGTATAATAAAGCAGTAATTAAAAATATTAAAGGATAGTAACCATTTGTCTTCAGCGGATTCTGATTGCGTACAGCGAATAAATGATCTTATCGATAGTATGAGCTTATTAGAACAGAAAATTGCTAATGAAACAGAAATAATAAAAGAACATTATCGTAAGGCAAGTTCCGCTATGAAGCAAACACAAAATTACTTTTTAAACGGCATCGAAGATGGCCAGCCCGCCAAGTCATATTTACTTGTAAAGGAATAGAAGTACTAGGTGAGGAAGTTATTTCAATTGATATATTTATAGATAATGTACTTCGTTTTGCAAATTATCCCAAGAGAAAAATTGAAGTTTTAAAGGATTTAGTCATGCATTTACAAAAGATAAGTCAAATGATTAGTGAGTCTATGACTACTTAAAATTCCAAAATGGGGGCTTTGAAAGTTTTGCCGAGTATCGAGACTATGCGGGCATTTGTAGATTGCTATGATCACATAATTTAATTCCTAGAGTTAAAACTTGCCGCTAATAGTGACCTAAATAAATTTTCCTAAGATATATAGGTGAATATTAACATAGTTAGTTCATAGTAATTCTTAGAAATTTTTCTAACAGTATTATGGCAGTATCTTTAATTTCGCTCATTGTCATGATGGGCGCGACTATGGTGACGCCGTCGTTGACTCTCTACGCAAAGGAAGGATTCAGTGATAATGGCTTTATAATCGGTGCAATAGTCGCAGGTTATGCAATAGGACGTGTAATAACGGACATCCCTTCAGGATTTCTTACTGATAGAATAGGAATTAGCAAAACAATGAAGATAGGTCTGGGAATCCAAATTGTATCATCAATATTCGCCGGAATTGCACCTAATTATTGGATACTATTCTTAATGCGCGTCACAGAAGGCATCGGCTCTTCGATATATGTTAATGCTGCTGTTACCTATGTCTTGCTTTCCAATCAGTCATCAAGGCGAGGAACGGTAATGGGAATATATCAATCTATTATGATGACAGGAATTACAATTGGTCCGATGTTCGGTGCATTCATTGCTAGTACATACGGCCTAAATGCTTCTTATTTCGCCTATGCTGCAGTTTTAGTAGTTGCAATGATAATTGTTTTTTTTATCCAACACAAAGGTAAGTTTCATCTTATAACAAATGGTGCTGATAATAACTATAATCTTGATTCCGAATCTTTTGGAATCATTCGTAATATATCAATCTATATAAACAGCGCAAGTCTTGCAACCTTTGGATTTGCATTTTTGCGTTCGGGTATTTATACAATGGCAATCCCACTTTTTGCCTATGAAAATTTACACCTTTCAGTAGTCAGTGTTGGGTTTATTTTTACATTAGCATCAGTAGCAAATTTATTCGCCTCTTTCTTTTCGGGAAAATTGACTGACAGATATGGAATGAAGTGGCCACTCATAATTAGTATTCTTGTGGCTTCTTTCATAATCATCATAATTCCCTTTACAACTTTAATGATTCAGATGCTTATTCTTGTCATTATACTTGGCATTACTTCAGGATTTTTTGGCCAAAGCGTTGCTTGGGCTGCCGAAAAGGTTGAAGAAAAGGTTAAAAAATCCATCAACACTAATAATAAGAACAGTAGCTACCTACGTACAAGTTCATTTGTTACAAAAGGAATAGGATTCAATAGAATGATAGGTGATGCTGGTCTAATCTTGGGTCCTTTAATTGTTGGCTATATCATAATGATTATGAAAAATCAGAATTTCGTATGGGTGGTATCGTTTGTTACAGTAAGTGTTGTTCTCATGTCTATTTGTTCATTACTCACTAAGGCAAATAATAGCAGGAATATGATATTTACAAAAGTATAAAAAAGGTACTCATTAAAGGCATTCTGTTATGTTTGCTCATGACTGCTCATGACTTTTCTTGATTTATGTATTTCATTGCTTATGGATAAATTTCTCAGGCAATTTAACTTCAAAAGGTAATAAAGAAATATATACATATAAAATTAGAATATCGATGATATTTTCTAATATTGCGTTAATAGATTTGAATTAAGTGCTGACCACAATGAATGGCAATCACAATTAGTATCATATTAATTGACTATATGTATTCTTCTGTCATCTTCAATAATTCAGAGATTATTCTACAGTGAATATTCAATTATATGTATTATGAATTGTGATAATCCTTGAGGTCACTAAATAAACACGTAAATTTAGACTAAAAAGACAAGTAACAATTATTGCAGATATCTCTTTGTATTTAACTATCTTTATGGTAATCTACAAACCTAAAAGTTGTCCTGGACCCACCGCAGACTCTGTCTTGCCTGCTTGTTGGAAGAACTAATCCATTGATTGAGTTAGCTTTATCAGTATTTGTTTTGAGATCAGGTCCTTGTAGAAGTAGTCGATGACGTAGTAGAATGTGATGATCTTGTCATATCTGACGAAACGTTGTTAGAAAGTCCGAGCATACTCGATATCCTTTTACCCTCATTAGTAGATGATAACTGCGAATTTATTTCCTTAGTTCTTACTACGTATTCTTCTCTCTGTCTATCACCTGTTTCATATCGAAGAATTAATTCTCCTTCAACTGGACTCTTAGTCTTCAATTTTAATATTAAAGGAGCAAACCCTGTGGCTACAGATTCTAAAAATGATATTACCAATCCTTCATTATAAAGTAATGATGGTGATTTTGCAGAATCTCTATTAACCGTTATTGCATCTTTATCATCTACTTTGATTGATTCGAGTTTTATATGAGAAGCAATCGCTTTTGGATTTAAAATGCTATTCATTTTATCTGTTAGTACTTTACCAAGGAGAAATATTTTAGATATGTCAGTAAATTGCAGAAATTCTTTTTGGAATAGATTTAACCTGCGGATTTCCTTATCCTGAATATAATCAATCTTAGGCACTTTTCCTTCAGAGATCAATCTCTTATAAAATTCAGCCTTTGCAGAAACATCATCAACTTTATCATTAAAATCATTCTGATACCAATCAGCCATGTCATAATGGATCTTCATGACTTTATCATCTAGTTTTGAAGCATCGTCAGCAAGTATTAAAAAAAGTGTCTTGCCACCTTCTAATTTTAAGTAAGATAGATAATAATCATCGGCAGAAACGAATTCTGGATCTTTTTCCATAGGAGTTTGATCATCTTCACCACGAGACACAAATCGAAATGACCTCTTCAACTTTTCAGATATCGGAGTTTTAAAGCCAACCGGTATTAGCATATCCTCTATACCAAGATCTGAAACTTTTCTTTTATGGTCCCAAAATTCTATAGAGGAAACGTCAATTATAAACGAATAGAAAAGATAAGAGGCTCGATCGTCAATAGCAGTGTCGGCAAATTTTACTGCTTTTTTCTTGATACTTCTACTACATTCAATAAATTTGATGTTAATGCGAAGGGTAGATTGAAATTATCTTTTGACAGCCAGTCTTGTAAAAGACTAGCTGCATTCTTATAGAAATCCTCTATTTTTGAATGAATATACTTCTTGTATTCCTCTGAGTGTCTAGCATATTCTTTCTCACCATCAGTTAGCTGATGAATCAATGTATTTTTTATTTGAAAAAATAGGTCGCTACCTGTTGGTGTAGGAAATAATGCATTTATTATACCTTCATGATAATTCTTGTGAAAGGCATCCATTGATGCGTCGGTAGAATTTTTCAACTGCTTAATTTTTGCAATCATTTCATTTTCTAATAATTCAGCATTATTCAATACAAAGCGTAATCTTTCAACATTCTTATGTATCTGAATAATATTACTTGAAACAGAAACAAAATCCTTTAGCATATTGATAAAATTCTTATTCTCGTCAAATGGAGTATAATCACCAAACAGGTATCTTCCTCCTTTTTTTTCTAAAGTATAATTATTGCTATCATTAATATTGATATTATCACCATCTCCTTTAGTCATTATAGATTATTGATCAGAGTGTATATGATTTAAAGTATATGATTTATTTATACAGTCTGTTAAGATACAAGATGATCTACACTTAATTAACTTTGTATGTCGATGTAAGATAAAATTTTGTTTTGTTCTGCTAGCAACCTACATAGAGGATATCATTCTCTGAATATTCATCCCAGCACTCCATAACCATAGTGAACAATCTGCTTTCAATTAACAGTAAACTTAGATATGTGTAAAATTTAGCCTTAGAATAACTTCTTAAACACACGGATACATAACTATGTTTAGTAGTACATGAATATAGATTATGAGTTTCTGTATGCATTCAGTAAAGATCTTTTGAACTTGGACAGAACTATCAGATGGATGGGCATAGCGAACAATTTTGGTGTCCTTCTTAATGTAGAACATAGGGAAGGATTAATACCTGTTTTGACTGAAGAAGAAAATGAAGAATATGCGTCAAATACCATAACTAGACATAAAACCAGAAAAAAATTTGAATCAAAAATAGGTAAACTGATTTATGCATTAGCTAAATATCAAAAACTCAACAGAGTTACAATTCCAATAAATGAAAATTATTATCTGCTTATAGCACTGGATGCGGAAGTAAAAGATTTTGACAGCATAATAATGGAAAAAATAATTCCACTTATAAAAAAAGAAAAGCATAATTTTGGCGATTCTCATACTATCGATCACGAATAGCAGAATAGAGTGCTTAGATGTGCCTAGCAATAATGCTTAGATGTGCCTAGCAATAATTCTCGGGTTAGAAAAAAATTAGCAACTGAAAATTAATTACCACATATACGGTATAACAGAAGGTCAAAAACTGGTAGACGCAAGAGTAGCAAATGATGGAGCAGTGGCAAATGGATGGTGGCTTGTTAACGCACTTACTAGAGTTTATGGAATGGACTATCTTTTTTACGCGCTGTTCTTACCCTCAATTAGGGCTCGGAGCCAATATCACACAGGAAGCGCTCTATCCAGCCATATTTACAGATATCGAAGTAAGGCCGCTCAATGACAATACAGCAATGTAATTCACTTTAACCCTGACACACTCCATCAGTAACAGGCTTTTAGTCTATTTCAATTATAGTCTGTTTCAATGTACAATGAGAAGTCATTAGTCGTAGGCAATCCAATAGATCGTTACTCAATAGGGCAGTAAACTGAGAGATTAAAGAACAACACAGATAGCTCACTGACATCTATATACAGAATGTGAGTCATGGAAAAGACAATGATCGAACTGGCTGCCAGCTCCTGAGTGTGGATTTAACCTTCTGCTGCGTATGTATCTGTCAGAGGAACAGATTGTTAATGGAACATGGTCCGTATCCTGCAGTCCAACGTACAGGAGAATAAGCACTTCGTGAGGATGATAGGTAGTTCATGTAAGTAGTAGTAGAGCAAAAGCGACGGTCTCTCAATTTCTTTCTTTTTACCTAGTTCAGTTGTTTCTTAATTTTACTCCAAAATCTATAACTCATTTTTGTCTGCAATTTGCCTTCTTCTACGAATAGCTGATAGCCAGTACAGCAGATATCTTGTCCAATATTTACAGTTCACTAGGCCATTCAAATCCGTGATGTTACGATTGTGCAATTGTACAAGGAAGTAATCTAACATAATATTCTGCTCAATACGATAAGTATTAACTTAGTGTTGCTCTCAATATACGAAAATTAATCTAAGCCAATACTTTTCTAACGAGAGGTAACGCTATTGTTTAATATATAGTAATCAGAAATCTCGTAAGAATTGTTATTTATGATATATCCTTTATGAAGTTTCTATATATATATAGCGCATCTTCTTCATCTTTTGCACCCACTATTGTTGCAGCACCACTTGTCAGAAAACTTACAGACAATTTACTAGAAATATTACTTTCCACAGTTACTCCTAGGCTACCTCTAGTTTTAACTTGGTATCCTAGCAATTCTGCATTTTCTATTATTTTCATCAAATCGATTGGCGAAGATAGCTCTGATGGAGTCACCGTGTATGTTCTCTTGCCCATATCTCTTCCGCACAGCTCTTCTATTAGCAGTTGCTGTTGTACAACTTTTACTGTATCTGCCCTTTTTTTCGATCCACAGGAAGGACACTCTTCATGCCTAAACATTTGAACCTTGTCAAATGAAAGTTCATTCAAGTCTATATAGAGAAGATTATTTACAAGCGCAGGTTTTTGGCCTGTAATTATCTTGACGGCCTCTGAGACTTGAATACCACCTACCAAATATAGTATAGACGGATGTACACCCTCCGTGCTACAAGTAGGCATATCATCCTCCACTAATGCAGGAAACATACACCGTAGACATGCAGATTTATTTGGCAATATAGTACATACGGAACCTAACATCCCTAGGGCGCCTGCATAAATAAATGGAATATTATGTTTTATACATGCATCATTTAGGGCATATCTAGCATCAATGCTGTCAAGCGCATCTATAACAACATCAAATCCTTCTACAATACTCTCTGCTGTGTATTTAGTAATAGAGATCGGAACTGCTTCAATTTCAACAGCAGTATTCATTTTTTTCAATCGTTGCGCTGCCGCTTCAACCTTGACTTTGCCAATATCATCTTCTGCATAAAGGTGTTGCCTGTGCAAGTTTGAAATTTCAATAACATCCCTATCTACTATTCTTAGTTTACTAATTCCCATGGCAGTTAATTGAGTAACAACAGGATTTCCAATCCCGCCAACACCAACAACGCAGACTTTTGCACTGCGTAGTTTTTCCATTCCAATAAACCCAATTTCTTCAAGCATTATCTGTCTTGAATACCGTTGCATATCATTGCTTGTCAGCTCTGCTCCACCAGCAACTGCGGGTAGTATGTATATAGAATCACCATCGTTAAGCGACATCGCCATACCATCGGTACTAAAGCGCATATTTTTGCCATTAATGTAAATGTTGATCAGAGCACGTGGTTTGCCATTAAGATCAAACACCTTAAGTTTAAAATCCTCTCCCATATGATCGGAAACTTTGTTAAATGCATCTTGTAAATTGCTGGATTCTAACGAAATTTTTTTCTCTCCTGAGCCTTTATTTAATACCGATGGAATCACGAATTCAACTTTGGCCATTTCTTGTATTATCACCTTTTTTACACATGATCATCTAATCATTGCTGAAACTATTTGTACGTCTGGTTTTACAGTATGGAATTTCGGAAGTACGTCTATAATTGACTCTGTAGCCTTAAGTCCATTGCCCGTGACATAGCAAACTACTTTTTCATCTTTGTCTATTTTACCTTCTTCAACTAGCTTTCGAAGTACCGCTACAGATACGCCACCTGCAGGCTCAGTAAATATGCCTTCTGTTTTAGCAAGCATTAGTATTCCATCGACAATTTCTTCGTCTGTTGCTTCTTCTGCAAATCCATTATATTGGCTCAATCTTTTTAGGACGTATCGTCCATCACCAGGGTCACCTATTGCAAGACTTTTTGCAATTGTTTTAGGTCTTTCTACAGGAACAACTTCAATTTTTTTCTTAAATGCATCAACCACTGGAGCACATCCATGGGGTTGTGCAGCTGTTATCTTTAGGTTTTCTAAACTATCAACTAGACCAAGCTCATGCAGCTCTTCAAATCCTTTGCAAATTGCATTTAACATTGCTCCACTTCCAACCGGAATTATTAGATTGTCAGGAACCTCCCAATTTAGCTGCTCCGCTACCTCGTAGGCAAGTGTCTTTGAACCTTCAACATAATATGGTCGCATATTGATATTGACTACACCAATGCCTTTAGAGTCGCCTATTACAGATGCAACTCTGTTTGCATCATCATACGTTCCATCTACTGCTACAAATTCAGCGCCGTATGATAGCGCTTGGGCTATCTTTACCTTTTCAATGTCTGAAGGGCAGAAAATATAACAGGGTAGTTCTGCTTTTGCAGCATGTGCTGCAGTTGCAGAAGCTAGATTCCCTGTAGACGCACAACCTACCGCTTTTAATTTGGTCTCTTTGGCTCTCGAGACAGCTACGCCAGCGGGCCTATCCTTAAATGAAAATGTCGGATTTACAGAATCATTTTTGATAAATAAGTTTTTTAGTTCTCCTATTTGTTTAGCAAGCCCGCCTGCTTTTTGTAAAGGAGTGAAACCAGCACTCAAGTCCACAATATTTCTTTTATCAGCAATAGGTAACAGTTCAAAATATCGCCAATATGTTTTCACATCTCTTGACGAAAAAGTCTTCCTGTTTATATTGAAAGAAAAATTGTAAACAACATCAAGTGGACCAAAACATTCTTCACATATATATTTAAATTGTGGAGCATATTCTTTACCGCACTCTCTGCATTTTAATGATTGTATACTACCCATACTTTTTAACTATCCTCTCTCTTGAATTGTAATAGATAAGTTTCTCTAAGTGCAATTTTAGTATTACTATATTTTTTCAACAAAAAAAATTATAATTATTAAAATTAATTTTTTATGATAATTACTACTAACGTATTCTTATACTAAAAAATATAAAAAATTCATAAATATCTTCAATTTTTTCGTTTTTCTAGAAGATTATGAAAACAGGTTCGATTACCCGTATGGCACGCAGGATTTTGTGATTCTACTAGATAAAGCAAAGCATCAGAGTCGCAATCTACCAGTATTTCTTTAACAGGTTGGACATGCCCGGACTCTTCACCTTTCATCCATAGCTTGTTATGCGATGTACTCCAGAACCATGCATTTCCTGTTTTAATAGTATTATTAAGCGCTTCTTCGTTAGCATATGCAAGCATGAGTATATCTTTTGTCTTTTGATCTTGAACTACTACAGGAAGCAATCCATTTCTTTTTGGGAAATCGATGTCTGATACTGATTTGATATTCATATTGCTATCTCTGCATCTCCGTTATAATTAAGTAAAGGTTAAAATAAATCAGTTCTTCATACAAAGGCAATATTTGGCCATACTTTTTATGCGGAAATGGTAGATTTGCTCTACATATTTATCTGTAAATAACTATAAAATATTGTATTGTGAGACAGAGATATGGCTTGTCCTAATTAATCCAGATAATTTTTATATGATAGAGATTGCTGGCTAAAGAAATTGGGAAAAATAATAAAAGCAAGAGTCAGTATAACGACGAAACCCCACATAGAAACAAATTATAGAACATAATTACAGTATCAGAATAATGGGAGTGTGAAGATAGATATGTTGGCTTCAAACTCAAAGGTGTGAATAAAGATTGGAATTCAGATAACAAAAGTTATAGCAATACATACTTTCAATTTTGAAGGTAAAAATATAAAATTTACAGTAGTGTCAAAACATTTGTATAACTAGAAGGTGCCTATTCCAAATTAGCCTCTTTGTACAACTTCAGGATAAATCCACTGCAAAACTTAATGATCGGTAGCGTTTATAGTCGTCAAGCAAGATCTTGGCTAAATTCCTTGTAATATCAGTTACACTTAGTAATCCTGTAATCCTATTATCTTCTTCTAAAACTACAAGTCGCTTGATTTTGTTCTTTGTCATTATTCTTGAAGCCATGTCTACAGAATCGTATGACATTATTGTTATGAGTGGAGATGACATAATTTCTTCTACTTCAATTCTGCCTGCGGGAATATTCTTCAAACATACCCGCTTTACCAAATCGCGTTCGGTAATAATTCCAAGAGGTTGACTTTTTTTATCTACTACAATTACAGAACCAACTTTCTTCTTTGTCATAAGATTTGCAATATCCTGCGCCGTTTTACCTAATCCCGAGGCAATTGTAACAACTTCTTTTTCTGACATTATTTCACTGACAGAACTCACGATTATTTCATTGGTCTGGTTGTTTTTTTAGTTATCCCGTATAAACTCCACAGTTTATTGGCTCCTAATAAATTTCACAATCTATTCTTATTATAACCATTTTTATCCCTTCTGGTAAGAAGCTTAGTTGTTTCTTGGTATTAGAATTTAAGTTTGTCATAGGAAAAATACTAAATAATAATGCATTCAGTATAATTGAATTTCTTAAATATTTATTCTTGTTTATTCTTGTCGTTTATTTTTTGTTTTGGATGTTCTCTTCCTTATTTCTTGCTTTACTGGTTCAGAACCTTTCTGTAGTTTTTCCGTCGACTTAGAAGCCGCCTCACCTACATCGTAAGTTGTATCTTTTGCTACCTGTAATGTCTTACGTGCTACCATTGTCGTTTCTTCCATGACATTTGCTGTATCCTTTATTATGCCACGTTCTTTCAAATCCTTAGATGTTACATTAATCTCTTTTGCAGTATCACGTGCTGCCAGGACAGCTTCATGAATTGCTTGTGTAAATTCGTCAATTGCGCCGCTGTGGTGAAGTGTTTTTATCGTCTCTCTTATTTTAGCAGATGTTTCACGAACACCTTTGGCAATATTTCTTATAGATTCTGCAGTCTGGTCAGGTGTCATTTGTCTGATAGAAGTCTTGATTGTATTATTATTTACTGATGTCACTTCCGCATATATATAAATATTTTATTTTTGTAATTAGGTCAGTTTAAGTTGACATCTTACGTGGTATTTATTTAGCATTATGATTTAATTTATTATAATTTAGAAATAACTATTGAAATAATAGGATTATGAAAAGTTAATCCTGCCAATCTAATATTGTGAATGTCCGGAGGCTTGTAATAATTTTCTAATATCTTTATAGATTTTCAAAAGTCATATTCAATTCACATCGTGAAAATAAAGTCAAAGATTAGGAAAGTAAGTTTGCAGTTATTATCACCTATCTTCCAAATATGTAATTTTTGGAGATTGCAAACGGACTGTGCAATTCTCCAATACATATGATTTGATGTTACCGCAGTTATTCTCATTTAATAGGAATTAGATATGGATCACATTCTAATGTATTGAATAACAGATCTAGAAATAAACGATTAAAGCTCGACAAAACAAACAAACATAATAATGTTCATATGGCATATTTTATTATTACTATCTATTAACTGATAGTTTACATAATTATAAGGTTAAAAAAAACTAGAAGATAAATGATTAGTTTATTTATTATACCATAATATAAACAAAATAAGTTAAAAACATTAGAGATTTATTCTAAAAATTATTTAATTATCACCTCACTTATTGTAGTAATAGTAGAGGATAGAAGTACGTGATAAGTCTTAAGGACAAAAGCGTACCAGGGTACCACCATGTTTGTTGCTACTCCCCTGTTTTGACTCCTCTACTTCTACCAAGTTTGAATATTACTTACGTATCTTGATTAAAAACACATCTTTTCTAAAGTGATAGATAGGATAAGATTTCATTAATTGATACGGAACATTTCTTTCATAATAGAATCGCTGTCCATATTGTAAGGAAACGCTTGTTTATATAGGAATAGAGATTCTTCAAAGGATTGTACTAAAATATTTGAAGGTAATATAAAAAAGAGAAACAAATAACTAGACTACAATTAAAGCCTCAGGATTCATAATGTATGAATGATATATAACGTTAATTAAGAATTTCTTAGAGAGAAAATAATATATAAAAATAAATAAACGGTAATTACTTCATGAGAAAGCTTTGTTTTATTTTTTCGCCGTCATCCTAAGTACATCTACTTGACCGCTGTGAAGCCAGTCCTTAAGCTCGTCGTGGGATGGCTTAACATCATGCTTGCCCGCTAAA
>JAREAI010000004.1:0-24753 GCA_029240435.1 Nitrososphaeraceae archaeon
ATTAATTTAATAGTTGGATACACGACAGAAGGACGCTGAGGTCATTAGCGAAATTCTGCTAAAAGCTGCTAGTGAACCAGAGTTTAGGAATGTACTTGTTAAGGATCCTACAAAAGTACTTGAGCAGTATAATATTTCGCCAGAAGCAAAATTGATTATCAAAAAGAGCATAATTGATCTTACTCAGTAGTACAATGCAACTAATTGACGAATTATGATTATTGTGCGCATCCTATCTCCTTATGCAATTCATAAATTGTAACGTGATGACAATTCTTATAACGTATCTAGGTTGATCTACTCTCTCCTCATCAATTCAGCATCGTATAAGATATTTATTCTACGCAGTCGGTGAGATATCTTTAGTCCTGGTTCTGCCTCTCCTTTAGGGGCTTTGACATTGATGTCTGTATCTCTGCAAATATCTATAAATATGTATTATATTTCAGGCTTCGAACTTCTCTGTTGCACCGCTCTTACTTTCTGCCTCGTCAGCAATCCTTCTAATTTCTTCTGGTGTTGGCTCTGTCTCTCTTTCAAATTTAGCGCTTATTAATCCACTAGGAGCGTTTATCCATAGCGAACTGCCATCATAATTGTTGATGTATTTTTTTGGAATATAATAGAGATGAACCTTGCCAACACCCTCTCGTACTACAATGTACTCGTTTCCTACTCTATCGACATCTCCAATATCTGCATTATCGCTTGTTCTTACATGCTTGTGGATAACCTCCTCCCATGGAATATTTAGCGATTCACCCGAATATCCTCCACGAAGCTCAACCCCTGGTTCCTTAGCCATCAACGGCATCCCCTCAACAGACTTTGCAACAGCAGACTCCTCTCGACCCTTTTGTTCATCAGTCTCTTGCTTCTGAAATTCTGATGCTGACGGCGGAGCATCTCTTTCATAACGACTTTTTACTTCATCCTTAGTCAATGCCGCATGCAGATTGTCACCGTCGAAGCCTTGAATGTAATGCTTAGGTATATAGTAGCGCTTCTTGCTTACTACGCCCTCTTGTGATTCGACGTAATTAGCAGCAACACTTTGCACCTTACCCAAATCTTGGTTGTCACTTGATTTGACTTTTTTATCGATAATTTTATCCCAAGGCATACCAACACTATCTTCTGCACCAGAAGTCGAAGTATTTGAAGGCGAGGAAGTAGTGGTAGTAGCAGAAGCATATTGCGGAATATTATTGTCAAAATCAGGATACTGTTTAGTGATTGTTGTTCTTCTCTCTTTATACTCCGGAGTTTCTAATTCGCCTGGCATCTTTAGTTAATGAAACCCACAGACTATCACCGTCATATCCTTGAAAATAATACTTAGGAATAAAATAATAATTTTTGGACACCATTCCTTCCTTTGTTTGAATATATTCGTTTGTAATACTTTGAACTTTGCCTATATCTTGGTTATCACTTGACTTTACCTTTTTGTCAATAGCTTTATCCCATGATATAATATCTGCCATCTTCTATACACAAACTAATTTTGAACATACAATTTAAAGGTTTAGACAAATTTTATATCAGTTTGAGCATCTTATTCTATTATTTATAAAACATATTTGGTTCTAGATTCTCAATTTTTATTCTAAAAAATAAAAAAGCTTTCACAATTACTTGCAGCTGTTATAGAACTATAATGGAGAAGAACCTTCCTTGATTCATTATATAGTGGATCGAGAATTTCTAATAAAAGTGGGATATTTTTAGTAGTAGTGATGTTCTTGTACAGAGATATCTTTCATTTCATTCACAACCATTGGTTCCATGAGATATCAATGATAAATGCATTAGATTGTCTTTCTATATAATAAAAATTGTTCCGAGTTGTGCATATCCAACTCTTTTATAAGAGATGACATCTGTCTTATTTGGGGACTAAATATTTGTATTCTCTTGTATCGATCATTACCAGAATGTACTAACGATATCACAAATCCTATGAGATCATATAATGAAGAAACACTCGCAGCATCAAGATAAACTATTTGGTAGACATCATTCTTATTCCAATATCCATCTTTATTGATTATTGCTATTCCTTCAATAACATCATTTCCAGATATAAGCAATTTCCCATCTTTAATAATACTTGATAATGTCTGAGAATCAAACGAGTACCATCGCCATGAATTAACATATCTCTTTCCTGATGATTTGTAGATTTGTGATTGTTTTAAATAATCCCATACTTTCTTGATGTCGCTAAAGGCTGCCGTTCTAACATTATCCCTCTCAAATTCTTGAACTTTATCAATACTATAATAGTTCCATTTTGATATTACATTAAAACCATTATTCTCCATCATTAATTGTGATGGAAGATTGTTGACTCCTACTATTGCAGATGCCTCTTTTGCTCCTTGTAGCTTTCCGTATGACAACATTTTACTTAATAATTCTGTTGCAATGGATCTTCGTCTATAATCTGGATTTACCCTAATGCCTTCAAGCCAGATGTTTTTTCTATTAGGACACAAAGAGACATGCGAAACTGCTATTACAGATCCCTTGATGTGGCGTATATTATTCTCTGCTACGATTAAAGCTCCGTTCGAATCAGAAAACCACAAGTCCCATACTTGGTCTATATAATCTCCCCAATCAAACGTATTAACGCAGAATTTTAGAACATCTTCTTTGTCAGATTTTTTTGCAAATCTAAACTTCAATGTAATAAAATAATTTAATCTAGAATGGTTTTAAAAATTTCTTTACTCTAGCTCGATATTATTTTCTTCTTACGAATATCTATGCATATAAATTTAATAGAAAATTCACTCATCAAACAAAGTTCCATAAATGCAAACAGATGACAGTAGAGCAAGTTATTGTAGAAAATAAGATATTGGTCCTATATTTTCCGATTCATTGATTACCGCGTGACCAAAACTTCTATTGCAGATTCTTTAACCAAATTTACAAGAGAATAAGATCTATTCGGCTTATAACCGGGGCTAAAATGAAAATTCGTAGCCTTAGGATAACTATATAAATGTCTATAATGAGTGGGCCGGAACGATAAGCAAGCTGAATAATAGTTACAACAACTGTATGCACTATTTTTTAAATATCAACAGCAGATGTAAATATAGTTACAGCTTCTTATTATATTCTAACGACTAAGCAACAATGGTGAATTATAAAGTCATCTTAGACATGGACCCTGGCATAGATGATGCAATAGCTATAATTATAGCATTACAATCTTTAGATATTGAAGTTCTAGGAATCAGTACTGTAAATGGAAATATTGGTTCAAGACTTGGTGCGCTTAATACTCTAAAAATATTAAATGCATTAGGCCGGTCAGACATCCCGGTTTTACAGGGAGCAACAAAACCTCTTATCAAAAGAAGAATAGTACGTCCAGAATATTTCCATGGCAAAGGAGGCCTTGGAGGATTACAGCTAGAATTGCCTGGAAATAAAAAAATACTTTCAAAATTAAAACTACCAAATTTCATAGAATATACTTTAAAGAATTATAGAAAAGGCGAAGTTTCAATAATTGCTACGGGACCATTAACCAATATTGCAAGGCTGTTTACAGATGACAATTCCTCCTCTATATTGAGTAAGCTAGGAGAAATTTCTATCATGGGCGGTGCCTTTGGATTAGATAACAAAACTTTTGGTAGTTTCATCAAGTATGCAGAATTTAATTTCTATTGTGATCCAGAGGCAGCAAAAATAGTACTTGATCAAAATCCTAACCAGAATCTAAATAGAAAGGTCGTTGGTTTAGATGTCACCTCTAATCCCTTATGTGCAGTCGGTCCTGAACTTGTCAGGAAGATAACAAAAATAAAAAGTACAACGGTAAAAACAAAAATTACTGCTTCATTGCTAGGTTTCGCAGTTTCTATACGTAATACTTGTAATTTACATGATGTTTTTGCTGTAGTAATGTTAGAAAAACCATCTTTATTTAAATTAAAAAAAGGACGCATTGAAGTAATTTTAAATGGCACGATGCGTGGACACTCAAAGTTTATAGAAGATAATGCTTCTTCCAATGCTATTTTGGTTGCTGCAGATGTTAATGAAAAGGAATTCAATAACCTTTTTTTTCCTCGTCTTTTGAAAAATTGACAAGTACATGGACATCGCTATTTGATAAACCGTCATTCATATTTTGCTTTTCATAAAATCGCTATCACATTAATATATAAAACAGAAATTTTGTTTTAATTTTTCATAGCTGTTGTTTGGTTTATTGATTAAGGCGAAATCTTTGGATCTTTAAAATGACTAACAAACAGTAATAGATGTTATCATTATCATTGCTGAAGATATCTATATGCAACATCCATAGGAACATGAACCGTTATCTTATCGATATTTTCATTATATATAGCATAAATTGATCCAAGGTCAATTTCGTTAAAATCCAAGTCAATTATTCCATTGCTTACTTTGACATTCTTTGCTAACATCAATGGAATATCAATCCTTGTCTGTGTTTGGTCAATTTTTGTAGGATTAGCATGTATTTTAATATCTGAAGCAATTATTTTAAAACCTATCAACTCATATTCTAAGTTAGCAATATTGTATTTAGCTGACTTGTATTTGCTTACCATATCTTGCTTTATTTTCTCATTTGGAAAAATTTGATTCGCATCAAGGTCAACTGTGAATTCAAAATTTCCTAACTGTTTTATTAAATAGCCATTAGTAGCCGCAATATATGAAGGATTAATCTGATTAACCTTAGTGTAGGCTTCTTGTTCTGTTCCTGCTGCGTATACCGATGATGCACTATATATACAAGAAAATGAAGAAACAAATATTATAAAACACAGTAAGAACGGGATGGCAATTACTTGCATTATTCTATAAAAATATAATATATTAACTAATTAAAAGTTTTTTGTGATTGTATTAAAGACATCTATTCATTACGACTAAGAACATACGCTTGATGTAAGTTATGAAATTAGATTTACTAGAATACAAAATGATAATAGGTATTCTGAAAAAATTGAGGATTGATGAGAACAACAGAAGCTGTAAAATGTCAAGTTCCATGAGACAGTAGGTGATGTGCTCCAAGTGCTCATCTAAAAGATAATCATTCAGATATAGTGGATTGTACGTTCGAATCCGAGTAAAAAAACAATAGGAAAGCAAGTCATTATATTATTCAATATGCTTGTACTTTGAAAACAATACTTCTTATGACTCATGACATAGTAGTTAAATAATACTTAATGCTAAAAATAATCTAGAGCAATAATATGAAAAAAGAGTCAAAGCAAGGTGAAAAATGTGAACTAGCCAATATTTGGGAGATACTAGGAAGAAGGTGGTCTCTATTCATATTAAAGAATCTTAGTACGAAAGAAGTCATACGCTTCAATGAATTGAAGCGATTATTGTCCGGCATTAGCAGTACCGTATTAGCAGATAGGTTACTCGAGCTTGAACGTGAAGGTCTTATTTCCAAAAAGATCTATCCTGAAATTCCACCGAGAGTTGAATACCGTCTAACAACAAGAGCAAAAGAATTAGAAGTGGTACTAAAAGAATTAGCAAAGTGGGCTAGCCGATGGAAATCACCAACAATCACAAAAACCACTCCTACATCGGCTACATAGACATTGAATACATCACCATAATCAATAAAGTGCAAACAAACTAAATGGTTTAATCAAAACCATTAATAGATGATAGTAGTTGTATGATATGGTTTAATTATTCTTCTTCTTCTTCGTCCGTTCGTGTTTACCATATATTATCTCTATATGCCATAGGCATAGAACTAAGTGAATCAAAGTAATACAATAAGCATTAATTAATCTAATGCTACATATACACTTTTTATATTCACCAAAGGTCTTAACTATAGATAATATAGCGATAAGTAAATTATAGCTGATGAAAGTTAAAATCTGAAACTATGACTGTCCGTCAAGTTAATTTTGATCTATTGTCTTATATACATCAATATCCTATAATTATTTGGCAAATAATACGCAAAATATAAAGACAGAGGTAATTCATGGGGTTGAGAATGTAATAGATGCAGAACTAAGATGTTTCTTTGCAAATAAGAGAATCGATACCTGCATGAATTATACACGACCACCACTAGCCATTGAAATTGAACCAATAAAGAAAGCTTTTCTTGATGCTAAAACTAGAGGTGTAAGATTAAGATATATTACTGAAATTACCAACAGTAACATCTCTTACTGCAAAGAACTAATGGGAATGGTTAATGAGCTTCGGCATTTAGATGGAATTAAAGCCAATTTTATGATAAGTGAAACAGAATACCTTGCTCCTGTAATTTTGTATGAAGAAGGAAAAATAGCATCACAAATTATATACAGCAATGTAAAGGAAGTTGTCGAGCAGCAGCAATATATCTTTGATACTTTTTGGGTAAAGTCAATTCCAGCGGAACAGAAAATAAAAGAAATTGAAGAAGGGATAATACATTATGGGACAAGGGCAATAGAGAATCCAGATGAAATTATAAAGGAGATTTCTCGCCTTACTGCTAGCTCAAATAAGCTAGATACCTGCTTGAATTCTGGTGGGATGCAATATAGTTACAACCATTTTTTTGATATAAAGAAAAAACTATTAGATAAACAAAAGGAAGGGAAACATAAGGGTATCAGATACGTTACTAATATAGAACATGATAGCCTACCGCTAGCGAGGCTATACCAAGACCACGGCATTCAGATAAAACATATTAAAAATCTACCACCAGTGAATTTTGGGATTTCAGATAAAGAGATAGCACTAACAATAGAAAAAATGGATAGTGGCAAAGTAGTTCAGAGTCTTTTAATTAGCAATGAACCTGTCTATGTAAAACATTTTACTTCTATTTTCGAAGAGCTATGGAAAAATGGGATTGATTCTGCTGATAGAATAAAAGAAATTGTAGAAGGAATAGAACCAGAATTTCTTGAAGTTATTAGTGACCATGAAAAAGTAAGTCAGATTGTTGTGGACTTGGCAAAATCGGCAAAGAGGGAAGCTCTACTCCTTCTTCCCAGTAGCAAAGGAATGCTAAGAATGGATAGATTGAGAGGCATCGATTATCTCATAAATGCATCACAAAATGGTGCAACTATAAAGATTATCTGCCCCTTATCTGAAGAGAATTCAGATATTGTCAAAAAAATATCTCAGAAGGCACCTAATATCAGAATTTTAAATGGTAATAATCATTCATCTGGAATGCTCATAGTTGATAATACAAAGTTCGTGAAAGTAGAGATCAGAAAACCCAATTCCGAAATTTTTCCAGAAGCAATTGGCTTTGCGATATATTCTAACAGCAGACATAGCGTAGATTCATTCAAATCATTTTTTGAACTGCTTTGGAATGAGCGTAACCTAAATGAAGAACTAAACAGGGCAGACGAAATGCAGAAGGAGTTTATCAACATAGCAGCCCATGAGTTACGAACTCCTATTCAACCAATATTAGGATTGTCTGAAGTTCTTCATGATAAAATAAAAGACACCAAACAGATTCAATTAATAGATGCCATTATCAGAAATGCAAAGAGATTACAGCGACTTACAGAAGATATACTAGATGTTTCAAAAATTGAAAGCCAGTCATTAAATCTTAATAAACAACAATTCAATCTAAATGAGATAATATCAAATGTTGTACAAGACTATCCAAAACAGATTGAAAATGGGAATAATCGTAATAGTAATGTCAAATTATCCTACAAGCCTACTGCTGATGATAAATTAGTAGTAGTACAAGCCGACAAAGCTAGGATTGTCCAAGTTATCTCTAATTTATTAAGTAATGCTGTGAAATTCACTAAAGTAAAAGGATGTACGATAACCATTACCACGGAAAAGAAACAAAACCAAGAAGTTATTGTTAAAATAAAGGATACAGGTACTGGTATAGACCCAGAAATATTACCAAGACTATTCTCAAAGTTTGCTTCAAAGTCTTATCAAGGTACTGGATTGGGATTGTATATTTCTAAAAGTATTATTGAAGCTCATGGCGGTAGGATGTGGGCTGAAAATAATAATGATAATAATACACATGGAGCAAAAGGAGCTACCTTTTACTTTACTCTGCCAACTATCATAGACAACAAGATGTAAAGATGGTCGATCAATAATAATAAACAAGAGAATATCAATTGTAGAAGATGATGATGAACCTTATATTACCTTAAGTTTGAAGGTAGGTTAGGAGTATAATAAAGACGATGAGTTTAAAGTTTATACATTCAATCACTCTATAGCAGCGTAGGTAAATTACAAGACTGCTTATTATGATTTATTGTTTCTTGATGGTAAAATGCCAGAAATGGACGGCTTTGATTTATACTTTGAAATTAAAGAAAATAGATGATAATGTAAAAATCTTTTTTCTTACAGCAAGTGAAATGTATTATGAGGAGTTTCTAGAATAAAAGAATTTTGTGCTTTCGACATCTATTATAGACGAAAGCCAATTTCAATATATGATTTGACCAATAGAATAAAGGAAGAACTAAATGGTACTTAGAATAGCCTTTCATAAAATCAATGGTAAATCCAAGAGACTCCAACTATTCGACTAATCACGTTTCCTGCTGATGAAACTTCAATACCATAACTATGATTCAGTAGGGCCATATAACATTCCTTCTTAACGATTTACAGCTACGCTATATCCTCATAACTACATTACAAGATATAGCGAATTTGCTTTTACAGTCTTTTGATTATTTCACACGCAATAGTACAGAACTCTCCTTATAGGTTCTAACCAACAATTCATACCTAGTGTTGTATTTGTATAATTCATAACTTTTTCAAAATCTTCATTATTTGTATTAACATTATCCTCGTCGTCACGAAACTCTACAATATCAAGTATAATATTTGTAGTTATAGTTTTACTCTGTTTACAAGTTTTTATAATGTAGAATGCATCCTTAGTTGTTGTTGTTTTTTTAAAGAATAAAAAATACGCCTACACTATTAATATAGGTTAGTTCTAATGGCTTTTAATTGCTTCATCACATAATCAAATTGTGCCACTGTTACGTCACTTATAGCAGAGTTCTTTGTATTATATAGCTTCATATTAACAATTTGAGATATCATATTTCGATCTAGAAAGCATCAAATTCTAAAAGTACTTCTGCTACTTTGGATACTTCAGTTCTATTAGTTAACTTTCCACTCATGATTACACGACCGAACTTTGAAAATTTCATATGTATCCTACAGTGTACACAATAAATGCAATCTTCCGAGTCTGTGTGATATCAAGTAATATAAGTTTGATGTACTTCTGGCATTTATGAATCATATCAGACAGATCCCAAGAGATGATTGTAAATATGCTTTTTCTTACTTCATATAGCCAAAACCTTTTGCAAACTATCACAATAGGATGAATGTTGTTAATAGACAATCTTGACTCAATTACCAGTTCGAATCACGACGAGTTTATCCGTTCCTGACTCTGCTCCCCACACCTCGCCAAGCCGACCCAGAATTTGACGTACATTAGCCTCAGGGCTTGGTAGGGAAAACACTTTATAGCTTTCTTGAAAAGGGTCAAAGCGCACCAAGGCATTTGCCGCAAAATCGCTCACCCAGACCATATCCTGATCATCGACATAAACGGCATATGGTAGCGGATTGTCTCCAGGCAGCCTCCACTCCTTCCATATCTGCGTAGCAGGATCATAAACAGCCAACTGTCCTGCATTCCACTCGCTAACCCAAACGCGGCTCTGCGAATCGGACCAAACACGTCGCGCCCCCTGGTCAGATGTCGGTGGCTCTAGCAAGGTAGCTGCTCCAGTTTCTAAATCAAGGCGAGCAATGTAGCTTCCTGCCAGTGAGGCATAGTAAATGGTGCCATCCGGTGCTGTCGAAATGCCATAAGGTCCGCGTCCACGAGGAGCCTCGAATATCTCCATATGACCCACCTTTGGATCCAAGCGGCCATAAATCCCGCTCTGTCCAGTAAACCAGAGGACGCCATTCTGGTCAAAGGTGGCTGTGTTTAGGTTAGCGTAGCCAGTCTCGGCCGGAAGTGGAAAAATCTGAACCTCTTCTGTCGCAGGATCAACGCGTACAATGGCATTCAGGCCGCCATCTGTAATCCAAGGTGTACTATCGGGTCCGACAATGACACCATGCGGAGCTGAGCCCTCGCCCAGGGAAATGTGTTGCGTTTCGCTAGTGGCTGGATCCAAACGTCCCAATTCACCGGACCCCTGAGCTGTATACCAGACAGTTCCATCTGGCGCAGGCGCTACGTCGTGCGGTCGCGAGCCAGAGGGAACGGAGAATTCTTCTAACACTGGCTTTGCAGATTGAGGCGCTGCAACAGCTGATGTGTTTGCTTTAGCGTCAGCTGGACCATCTGTTACTATTGTTGATCCATTAGTAAGATTAGTAGTAGTAGTGGCATAGGCTTCAATTGGTGTTGTCGTTATCATCATGTCATGAAGAAATATTAATGGAATGAGCACTATCATAGTTATTCCATAAAAAAAAACTTGTATTGTTTTATCTACCACATCATAGTTTGATCATTGTAATATTTCATATTATCGAAAGACATGGCACAAACCCAATTTAGACAACAAGAAAAGAAGAGATCTTATTAAAGTCGGATAACTTTTATTCTTGAATAATATGATATGTAAGTAGGAGTTTTTACTAGTTTGTACCAGCTAGGTAGCACATAGCAAAGATAGGCTTTAATACATATCCCAGTCATTTATCGTCTGTATTGATGCAACTAAAGAAAATTCGTATGTTATTAATTGTATTGATTGCGACAATTATCGTAAGTACCTTGACATTTTATGGTCCAGTCATTCAAACAGCATATGCTCAACCAACTATTAACGATCCTAATCTAAGTGCAGAATCAGTAGTAGTAGGTCTCTCTTTTCCTACCAGTATGGCATTTCTAGACGAGAACAATATTTTGATTTTAGAAAAAGAAGGCAGTGTTCGTCTTGTTTCAAATGGTGTTTTACAAGATACACCAGTATTGCAAATTCCTGTCAATAGCCAAAACGAAAGGGGCTTACTTGGTGTCGAAGTTGTAAACGAGAGTACTATAACTGCTGCTGGTACAGCGCCAAACGGTGTTAGTTTGCAATCAACAGTTTTTCTATATTTCACTGAAGAAGGAGGAGAGGATGGGGAATTAAGGAATAGAGTTTACAAATATCAGTGGAATGGACAATCACTTGTTAATCCTACCTTGATTTTAGATCTTCCTGCCGGACCTGGAACTAATCATCAAGGAGGAAAATTAATTGTTGGTCCGGATGGTTATCTATATGCTATAATAGGAGAATTACAGAGGGAAGGACAACTTCAGAATATCCAGGGGGGACCTAATCCAGACGATAGTGGAGTAATATTTAGAGTGAATCCACAGGATGGATCAGCAGCAGGCGACAATCCTTTCCAAGGCGATCCATTGAACCGATATTTTGCATATGGTGTTAGAAACAGTTTTGGTATGGCCTTTGATCCTATTACAGGTATACTATGGGATACAGAAAACGGAGAAGAAAGTTATGATGAGATTAACATAGTAAATCCTGGCTTTAACAGTGGTTGGAAAGCTGTTATGGGACCAATATCCGCAGCAGGAATTTCTGAGAATAATTTGGTTCAATTTCCAGGTTCTAACTATGCTGACCCTGTATTTAGTTGGCTAGAATCCTTTGGAATTACTGATATAGAATTTCTCAATTCTCAGGAGCTTGGACAAAGGTATGCCAATAACATTTTTGTAGGAGACATAACACAGGGTAATTTGTATTTCTTTGAAGTTAATGAAAACAGAAATGGACTGAACTTCAATACTCAAAGTCATCCAGGTCTTTCAGATCTGGTAGCAGATACAGACGATGAGTCTTCATCTATAATGCTTGGAACAGGGTTTACTGGTATTACCGACATAGAGACAGGTCCAGATGGATTTCTATATGTTCTGACACATGATAGAGAAACAGGTGATGGAAATCTCTATAGAATAGTGTTAGGAGCATCAGGAGCTCCTGATACTACTACTCCTCCTCCAATAATAGAAGAAACACCACCAGAAGAGGATGAAGAGGATGAAGAGGATGAAGAGTAAGACTAGTCCTTCTTACAACTAATAAGAAATACGTTGCTATCTAATAATAATAATAAATCGCCTTACCTACTTCCCAAAGAAAGTTGGCAGTAGACTACTACTCCTAACTGGGCCACACCTATGGTACATGTGATTTTCAGGATTTAGCGGTGTGTATTCTTTTGCCTTGTTGATTTACAATTTGGTCATCGAACATAATCGGCCTGTCGCAATAGAAACATTTGGAGTTATTATTCACATAAAGAATTAACCGGCGTCAACTAGAAGTCAACTAAATAAATAAATGAATAGTCAACTATCAGACGCCGCAGCGCAAGAAAACGATCAAGGAAGTATACAGTGAACTCGTTGATCAGATTTACAGGGCCAACATTCACTTCCATCTGAGCAAAAAGATTTCATGCATAGATATACAATCAAGACAAAACTATGCATCCCACAGTTACCGATGGAAACATCAAAGTTGTGGGAATCGGCGATTTTCCTTGGATAGTTGAAGATGATTTGTACGAAAAATTGAGAAATGAATATATCCATTAAAAAGAGATTAACCATTCGGTAGCAGCAGGCATATTACTACTAATACTACTCTTGATAAAGATTTAACCAAATTTTTTTCGAAGTATTATAGAATGAGTTCAAATATAAGTCGCAGACCAATAAAGGCATATAGATTAGTCAATACACCGCAGAGTAGAGCTGGTGCTAATAAACCTGCAGCTTATGCTCTTATATCATTATTAGATATCGTAATCTCTAGAGTAATTTTATCTCCTGTTTTTATATCAAGGTCTTCATACTCTCTTGTAGTCATTTTAAAGGTGGTAGATCCTGATGTTATATTGTTCCTATCGCCACGAAATGCGCCTTCTATTGCATCAGATATTTTCTTTGGTAAATTCTTCAAATCGTCTAATGAAGTAATAGGTATGGCCGCTACTCCAAAAGGATTTTCGGGGAATCCTTGCTGTCTTCTGGTGGAAGTAAAATCACCTCTGGTATCAGTCAACACAACGTAAACATAAGGACTGCCATCTTGAGAAGTCTCAATTTTTGAGACAATAAACTCCTTCTTCATATATATACAACAATCTAATCCATTTACACAAATATAGACCTTATTTATTTAAAATATTTTAGACTCTTCTATTGGCGTATTTTCGAGAACACATTAAGGCGATGATCATAATATACGCACTTTCAATGTTATAATAGCACGATTCAAAATTTCTTATCTCTTGCATCCTAAAGCAATCAAAGATATTCCATAGATAACTATGCTCTAATGATTGTTTTAATTAAGAAATGATTGTAATCAAATCCCAATAGTTCAAATATCAATATATTTTATTTTAGTGTTTGAATTGATTTATGTATTTGATGAATTTACCTTCTTTTAGTGGAGGTAGTTAAAGTATACTGAACCCATCTACCAGCAAGGTTCAAATTCCTCTGAACCCTTCCGACTGTATCTTTGTATTTCTTGTAAATTTTGTATTCTAATCGAATCTAGTAATAATAGACAAGAAATCATAGTTTTGAATTAGTCGCAACTATTACAATACTGAACCAAGCTCCGATACATTCTAACCTACAATCATAACCCTTGTAATGATATTGTGATTCCGAGGTTAGAAGGTAATAGAGGTGTAACATTTGTAGTTTATTTGGCTGAACAAACATTCAGAGAATAGAAACCATAAGTGAAAATGCATAAACTGACTCTTCTCATAGCTTAACACTAAATGAAACCCGAGCTGCAGGCCTGGAAGGAAGGAAGGAGTAAAAAGCTTACTCGTAACCATTGACAATATACACATAAAGAAAATCATTTTGGCACTCTACTGAAGAATGGTATAGGTTTTTTTGTCAAGGCGTCACAGGATAATCGACTGACTTGAGCGGCATTAGATCTATGAAAGCTTTAAGATATGTAGCACGTAGCAAGGTTGGTAATAGAGGAGAATGACATGGATACTTTTGAAAGTATAGCAACAAAGCTTGAAGTAAGAGAATATAGTCCACAGGATATTCCGTCGGATATAAGACTAAAGGTACTTGAGGCTGCTAGACTAACAGGCACTGGTCTCAACACTCAACACTGGCGATTTATCCTAGTGGAGAACAAAGACAATCTCAAGAAGCTGGCAGAGGATAGTACAAGCGGAGGCTGGGTTGCAGGTGCCAATTTTGCTATCATAGTTCTGACAAATCCAAAGTATGCTTTTCATTTGATTGATGCAGGAAGAGTACTACAGAATATGCAATTGACAGCATGGAATCATGGGGTAGGTTCTGGGCTGTTTACAGGACTAAAGGAAGGAAAACTTCGAAATGACTTTGTAATCCCAAAAGAGCTGAGTCCCACAATCATAGTAGGCTTTGGATATCCAGCAAGGAAGTTGACAGGTAAGAGAAAGAATCGTCTGCCACTTGACGAACTAGTTCATTATGAAAAATATGGCAACTCCAAAAGATAGTTGGAATAGAGAAATATATTTAGCCCGTCCAAATTTCTACTATGTTTATAATGTATCATTAGTTTCAGGTAGATCTTGTTTTTTGCCTTGGATAATAACAAATCCAAACCTAGCAGCAGATAACAGGTATTCTGAAGATATCTTGTCCCAATTATAATTCGAATTATCCTTCGGAATCTCCTAAATTCCAGTTGAATTATAATGATATAACTCTAGAGGGACGGAAGTCACTGGGGTAAATTCCTTTATGAGGTTAGTCTCAGCCGCCAAAATATCATCAGATTGCAGAGCAGCAAGTAGCAACTGCAAATACGGCTACCAATGAAACTCATGTGTATCAAGTAATTGTACAATTAGCTAAACAAATAGGTCCGATAGGAAGTAAATAACATCCGGAATAAATAACATACGTACAAGAAATCATCAGATAACTTCCAAATTTAATATGTATCCTTTTGATACTGTATCATAATGATTACTTTATTTTGTACCACCGGTAGTAGTATCTGCTGATAGTAATGTCGTACAAATTATAGAACAAACTATAGAAGAGAAAGATAGCATTAGTAAAATGTATCAGAATCAGTAGTCTATAAAGCTATTGCAATACCATTATTTGTACTGTGGTTTTGATAAGAAATCACTATAACTATTAAAAACCATTATACCACAATGAATAACGATTAATGAAGCAATTACAGTTAGTATTGATTCTAGTCGTTGTGCTAACACCTGTTTTTATACTCTTAGAGCCCTTAGAGTTAGCACAAGCACAACATGGAACAACAAAAACGTCAATACCAACAATAATGACGATTTCAAGTGCTAGCAACAATTTTAACAGTAGTTCCAATATACAAACAATACAAAATACGACGGTGAACTATTACGACAATGCTTCAGGATATCTTGTATATCCTGTTCCTAATCCAAATAACAATACTCAAAAACTTCCTGCAGTAATTATGATTCACGAGAATAGGGGACTAAATGATAATATCAAGGATACTGCAGATCTATTATCTAGACAGGGCTATGTAGTATTAGCAGTTGATTTATTTGAAGGAGAAGTAACCACAGATCCCAATCGTGCTAGGGAGTTATCGTCTGCTGTAAGAAACAATCCTGGTATTGCTATTGAAAACATGAAGTCTGCAGTAAGATATCTAACTTCGCTTGAAAATGTTAATGGTTCTAGGATAGCCTCTTTAGGATGGTGCTTTGGCGGAGCTCAATCATTACAATTGGCATTAAATAGTGAAGAACATCCACTGGCTGCTACCGTAATATATTATGGTAATTTAGTAAATGACACACAGACACTTTCTAAGATTAAGTGGCCTGTCCTTGGCATATTTGGTGATCAGGACCAATCAATACCTGTTGACTCAGTAATGCAATTTGAACAGGCTTTAAATGAAATTGGTATAATAAATGAAATTTACATCTATCCAGGCGTAGGACATGCATTTGCAAATCCTTCTGGTGACAATTATGCTCCAGAAGAGACAGCTGATGCATGGAAAAAGACCCTGACATTCTTAGGAAAGTATACATAGATGTTGTAAAAAACCATGACAAATAGAATATTGTACTATGCGGCAGCTGCAACTACTGCAATAGCTGGAATATTGCACCTTTCATTGGTACCAGATATAATTGGAAGAAACCTAAATTCTGGAGTATTTTTTCTCATTTCTGGAATAGCCCAAATATTTTGGGTCATACCTATGCTAAAGCGATGGGGAAGAACTTGGTATTATATTGGAATAGCAGGTACTATAATATTGATAATAATGTGGGTAATGACAAGAATACCTGGAAATCCTATTACAGGTAGAGGAGGACCTATTAGTGAAATGGCTGTTGCAATTGAAGTATTTCAGGTTGCATATATAATAATAACAGCAATAATAATTGCTAAAGAATCAAGAAGTAGTATTAGTCAGACAATCAAAGACGAAAGGTTGAATAGATAGTTGAACACATCAGCAGTCGCATCAACCTATTTCTATTAACCTAAGTCAATACTCGACTACAACGATAATTACAATCTATAATTTCAGTTTCATCATTTCATTTTTATAAATTTGATGTCTTTTTTGAAAGTCTTTGCCACATAGTTCTAGATATGCATCCATATTAACAGGCTGAACTTCCAATGCCAAGAGTATAAAGATAAAACCATGACGATAGCAATAGCAACATATGAACAATTAGAACATACAAAATAATTAAATCGCTTAAAGAAATTGGATTAGAAGTACCTTTTCCCGTTCAGGAAGCGGCTATACTTCTTTTATATTAAAGAGTTTAGACGTAATAGGTCAAGAACACATACGTTCTGGGGAAGACTGCTGCTTTTTCTATTCCAATATAATGAAAATTAAATGTAGCAGTCCTATTCAAGCACTAATACATCTTCTAACAAAGAAGTTGGCAGTAGAAGTATCAAATGGGATTAATAAATTTGGAAAAAGATACCAGCATAGAACATTTACCCTCTAAGAATAGACAAGCAGAGAGAATATCATAATCATTAACAGTAACAATAGAAATGGGATGATACCTATAGACACAGTGATAATATTTGGCACCAAACTTCAGATAAGTAATATGCATATATCTCTATATTGTAATTCTCTTGTTCTCCTTTTATATTTGACAACAGACAATACTTACAATGCATGATCAAGAATATCTTTCACAGCACTTGTTATGGATTGGTATCTCATTTGGTATCGTCTTTGCTATTTTATCATATATACCCTTTCCTTTTTCTATACCAATCGCCATAGTATCTTTTTTTATTATGATCTTTTACATAAGAAAAAAAGTAGTAAAAAAAATTAACAGCAGAGCAAGAATGTTTGGAAGTAGCAATAATACTAATCAGTCTTTAAACTATTATTGTATGGCTTGTGGAACAAAACATAACGATGCAGCTTGCCCTAGATGCGGTTCAAAGATGAAAAGAGTTGGATCTTGATATGATTTGATTATATCTTTGAATTCAATTTGTATTAGCTATTTTAATGTAGACACAATTGTTAGATTATTATTATTTAACATCACTTTTTGAACCAACCTTTTTTTTCTCTTTCTTTATGAAGCATCCTTATTTGAAGTTACAAGAGTAGCTTCCACCCATTCGTTAAGAGTATCTGCTCTCTATTGATTTTGAATTTCTTAAATATCACAGGAGTAATGTTCCTATTTATTTAGCTCTTTCATTATCATTATCTCTTTGTCATTTTTATATGACCATGTCTTTCCAAATTCTTATCACCAAATATTTTATATTAAGGAAACTCTTTGACGTCCAAAGGAAATGTTCCTGCTACTTATGCCTATATTAAATCATTGAGACGAGTCAGCAATCTTTTCGTTATACTTTGCCTCCTGAGTTGACTCTTCTAAAAGAATGTATGCTCTATAGGTCTGTCAATTTCTTTCTGTGTCTGAATCCCCATTATATTCTCTATTCGTGATTCTCCTTTCAATAACTTCATAAGTGTCATTTCTTCTTGACGGCTATAAGCTGAATTTCATACTGCAATAACAGCTCCCATTAGAAACGATATCAATGCAATAGCACTGATTAATGTGTATCTAAAAATTCTATATTTTTTAAATTATACTTGACAGAAATTTGACAGAAATCTCTATAGAGTATACACATATACTCTTATTGAAAGATAATATATATGTATGTGTATATATATATACATATATATATCATTTGCATAGCATGGGAACAGAGCATCTACAAAGGAATTTACAGTTACAAACCATACAAAAGACGATGACTTATTTCGATTTACGCATTGACGATAATAGACATGATCATCTGCCATTAATAACTTGACTTTAAGATTAACCATCCTTACTCATAACGATAAGTTTTATAGGCAGATTTTTATAGTATTTTTTAACTGAACAAGCATGCTTTACATTCCTAAAAGATTTATAAATTTAAATATATTCGTACAATAAGCATAAGACTTAAACTAGCATTAAATCTTCCATCATTCAAATATAATGATTATTGCTCCATTTGTATCAGCTTTAATTTTAGCCATTTTAGTAACTAATTGTTTTGGTGTTGCCACATATGGAGAAACCCAAAGTGCAGCTGTTAGCGAGGGAAATCTTCAGTCCTATATTGATGATTATGATAATAATAATACAACAGATAAATTTGGAATAAAGAAAATGTATCCTACTAGCGAGGGTGGAAGGGAGTGGTATATCGATACGATCAATCCTAAGAGTGATGGAATATTTTCTATCACGGACAACTACAATATAACTAAGCAAACAGATGGTTCGTGGCGTATTGATGTACCAATGGTTAGAATGAACGTAATAACACCTCCAGGTGCTGAACCATGGAAGAATATTGAGATCACAGGCTATGCGAAAGTAGTATCAATATCATCTCCTAATAACACTACTGCTCTTGACTGGTCTGCAAGAGGTGGTAGACAAAATGCCGGTGTTCCATGTGAAGGTACAGCCTTACATGGTGGATTACACGTTGATGGTTCTGTAGGTTGGAAAAAAGAGATATGGCAGCACGGTGGCTATACAGATGAACGGGCCAAAGCCAAAGTTACTGATTCAATCCTAGGAAGATGGATTGGATGGAAAGTGGTGATGTATAACATAAACAATGATACTGCAGTAAAAATGGAATCATATCTAGATAATAAAAACACCAACTACTGGGTGAAAGTAACAGATCTTGTAGATGACGGTGGATGGTATGCTGATACTCCTGATAATATATTTTATAGTGCTAATTGTGGTAAAGCTAAAGATTATATCATAATAAATGGAGGACCTATAGTTACATTCAGATCAGACTATCTAGTATGGGATTTCAAAAAACTTAGTGTAAGGGAAATAATACCTGAAGAGAAAATATATAATCAACCATAATTTTTTTGGATTTTAGTTGGCTATTCTTCTTCCTATTCTTCTCCATGCTTATCTTCATTGATACATGTTCATTACTACTACTCTTGGCTATGACTTGGCCTAACATCTTCTTTGGATCATGCTCGTCCGCGTCTTTGCATTTCTGCGCTTCCACAACATCATCTACAGTGCAACGAATTGCTAAGCTAGAACTAAATGTGGTAGTTTCAAAACACATCTTTGCAAGTAATTTCACAATGAAAATCTTTTTCAGTTTGATTTAACAGTACAGGACTGATTCTTAATGGCTCATCATATGATGATTATATATTAATAAGATAACATCAAATAATGATGAAGAACGGAAACTATCATCAGAAGCGCTTTTGCTGAAGTCTTTTGAGAAATACAAATATGAAAGTAGGTCCTGATCATTAAGCCTATTTTGTTCCAGTTGGTCTTATATATTCGAATAGTTAATTCTATGGATTAGATCATCTTTCTTTCTTCAATGAAGATACTTCTACAACTGACATAGATGACAGTAGTGGTGGGTAGTGATGTCAGATTTGACGGTAGATGCACACATATTCTTCACTATACAACATTTTAGTCAAAGATAATTAGAGATAGAAAAAAGACTTGAAAAACATGCCTATAATGACAGTGAATAAATTTTGCTGTGTTTGCATGATATAGTAAAAATGTTCCTCTCCGTTTATATGTAAAAGATTTGTTTATTTCCTAT
The DNA here is from genome assembly GCA_029240435.1 of Nitrososphaeraceae archaeon. Taxonomy (GTDB): domain Archaea; phylum Thermoproteota; class Nitrososphaeria; order Nitrososphaerales; family Nitrososphaeraceae; genus JAJNBK01. The sequence continues at coordinate 20,294 of JAREAI010000004.1, forward strand.
CGCTCACTGCTGTTACCCTTTCATAGATCCAATTGTAAATCAGGAGGACATATCATAGCCGTTAGCGGAAGAACACAGCTTGTCATTGTTAGAGATGCTGCTGCTTGATCAATATTCTTCCCAATAGCAAACATCATGTAAGTATATTCGCAAATGTTGTTACTATCCTTTTGACAATACTTGTTGGAGTTTATTTCAGTTTACGGCGGCTGTCTGATGATGATGATGATGATGATGATATTGAAGATATGTTAATCCTGCTAAGAATAATCCTACTATTATAGCTATTATTTAATTACTTGTTTAAAGCATATCCAACGATATGCTTGCAAAAAAAAGCCTCCAATTAATTAGCCAATAGAGAACTCAACGAAGATAAATTGTTATGCAATCTCCCTTATTACTAATAATCGTCATATAACCAAGTCTTCATTCTTTGTCATGTAATCATGTTTATTTCTCTGCCTAAGTCCTCTTCTTTGGACTCCTTACCTAATTTTTATTATCAAGTGATTCCTGCTTTGAAACTATTTCTCTTAACTAGTCAATAATTTTATGTTGTGAAGAAATTAGTAACAAATCCATAAATAATGGTTCGGCCGAAAATGATTCGCCCTTTGCATTAATTGCATTAGCAGCCCAATTATTGAACTAGGGATAAATTTGTTCACCAGTATATCTATCTATAATTATAATTGCTTTAGTAGGACATGTCTGAGCTGCAGCAACTATTGTTTCAAAATCATCACCAGTTTCTGACTCGACCCTTGCTTTTGGATTTATCATTTTATCTTTTTCAACTGCAAATACATTTGGAGCAAGTATCTCACAACTTCCAAATGCCATGCACAATGTAGGTTCTACAATTATATGAAAACGGCCTTTTGACTTACCAAATATATCATTTGTTGTATTAGTATTTGTTTTTTCTGATTTAATATCAAAATGAGTTTGATTCTTTTCCTTATTGCGTGCTATATTATCAAAAATTGCGACCTTGTCGTATTGTCTTCTTTTATCTTTATCTGAAAGTATTTCAAAAGCAGCATTTATACTCTTTATAACCTCTTCAGCAAATGGTGAAGTATTTCTATCAGGATGATATTTCAAAGCCAGGCGTCTATAGGCTAGTTTAATCTCGCGATATTTAGCATATTGCGAAACTCCTAGAATTGTGTAGTAGTTGACATGATGATTAGTATCCAAACAGACAGATATACGTACAAGTTATTATATATTATACTTTAGGGACGTTTAGCTGATTGGTTTAAATATACTCAAAAAGATTCTTATTCCCAGCTGACATTTAAAGAAGTATCTCAAGGTCATTAAACATGAAACTTAATGATAATAATAATATGCCGAACCACGTTTGATTTTATCCTTGACCTTCTTTGCTGGATGCAAGCTAATGTAGCCTGCCTCTCTATTAAAGAAATCCACCCAACAATTAAGAGATTTTGCTTTGGGATGCAAGCCATATATCTCTCCATAATACTTCATAAAAACATCTATGCCTAATACTAATAGGATTACTGTACAAGCTCTGTAAATAACTATATCTTACAATTACATTATGGGAAGTCTCTGTCTATTAAAAAGAACAAGATGATGGATTGGATTTTGAAGAAAAATTACATTATGTAATCGTAAAATTGTTCGTTCAATATATATCAGATTTTTTTGATCGTCTTGATTTTAAGGGAATACCATATATTTCATAATCCTTTATTTTATAAATAGTATGTTTTTTCTATTTTCTTACTTTAATTATAGTATTTCGCTGCTGGAAAGCCATTATTTAGCATAAAATGCTTCCATATTCTTAATTAGTTTATTTTATAGTATTCTAGCAAGGAGCAAAAGGTGGAAGAAGAAGAATTGAACGATCCTGATCCATTTACAACAACACCAACGACAAATAAGGATTTTTGGCAACACTATTCTCCTACAGCTTGGATTGATATGTATAATGAATCTGTTAGAAATGTAGAAAGGATAACGGAGTTGTATAAGGAATCTGTCAAAAGCACAGAAAGAATGATTGAATTGTATAAACAATCTATTGCAATCTCAGAAAGAATGATTGAATTGTATAAGGAAAATGCTAAAAATACTGAGAAGGTAGCAGACGTGTATAAGGAATCTGTCAAAAGCACAGAAAGAATGATTAGATATTGGCAGGACCTCTTTCAGAATCCTTGGTGGCCTCCTACAAAGAAAGGAGAAGTACAGCAAGAAGAACAACAACAAAAAGAAAAAGAAGAATAGATGGACAATAAGTATATGGTAACAGACGCAGAGAAATCTAATTCAGCTCAGAATATACCACAGGAAGCAACGAAACTAAACAAGCGACCAAAGGTTACTGCTGCACGCTACATTGAGATGGAACAATTTAAAAGACTCAGAATACCATACAGGATATTTCTACTATAACTGCATATAATTTTGAAACCAAATCATTGCGCTGTTGTAATGGATGAAGTTCTGATGTTTTAGGTGATAATTCTGGTGTAATAGGCCCACATGGAATATGTTCCCTATGGAACCAAATAAAGAGAAGATGCGTTAAATTTAATACCGCAATGGAGAAAAATTATAAATTTATTTATTCACTGTCACTAAGGATTGTTCAACCTTTAGCAAAAGGTAAATTGTTATATCTGAAGCATCTTACAAGAAGCCATTTGCAATGAATATGTAACTTTATGTGATTGATATATTTGCCGTATGTTGGACCCTTTTGATGACAATAAAAAGAAAGATAGGCTAGAATTTCCAGGTCTTAAGATAGAGCGTCTCTTACTTTTACCTTAGCCTTGTTAAGTGTTTCGGAACTAGGCTTACCTTCTGCATGCTCTTCTGAAGTCTTCGCTTTTGCTTCGTAATCTTGACCTTTATTTTTTATCTTTTTCGCAATATCTGTCATGTCCTACTATATATATCGCATACATATCTTAATAAGTTTACATTAGAGGAAAAAGTGAGGTTGAAGACTATAATACTATCTAATAGAGCTCATATATACCAACATATACCAGTATGCTCTCTCTTATTGTGTAAGATATATGTCACTGCTCCCTGATCAGAAATATATGCATGCTTGCGTGGGTTTTATAAAAAAACATTTGCCATAATTCAGACTTAACACTCATTTTGTTGCCTATCGCCTTAACTGACCTCTATAGCAGAGATCATCAGAATAACTGAAAGATAATAATAATGATATTCAGAATAAAAAGGACAGACTTCTGCTAGCTAAAAAGTAGTCTATGACCTCTCTATTTATACTTTGACTTCTTCACTTGATCTGTTGAGATAGTTTTTGCAGCACTCATCTGAGCAGAAGAATAATATAACTCCTCTGGTGGAGCTCGAGTATCGTACCCCTTCAACTCGTTCATCAAAATCCTTTCCACATGTATTACAAAGTTTGACCATTAGATTATATTACAAGTATATATTCTTATAAATCTCTCTTGTTAATGGTCTTATCCAAAATATATTATAGAGATCATTATTATTAAGAAGAACAATTTATTTAGAATTCAACAAAGAACATGGCTTTTAACAACGTATGCATATTCAGAGACCTCTTGTATATTTAATAATTATTATATTGCTATTCACAATATATAAGAAGCAAGAGGATAGAGACATATTATAATGGCAATACTTAAAGTCTACAAAAGAAATTCGACATTTATAGATGTGTCTAACCTAGTAGAAGAAATAAGCAGATTAGGATTAGTTGATGCTCTGCAAAAATACCATAATATAGCGCTTGAAAAGGAAGCTAAGAGCATAGTAGCAGGACCTAGTTTCCTACAGTTCCTAAACAAATTATTTCAAATCCAAATATCAGCTGGAGACATCATACAGTTTGAATCTGCAAATAACAGCAAATACTATATGCTCTCAGCAACTGGAACATGGGATGAGATAATCAGATTACAATAACCCTATTGCATACTAGGATCAAAAAAGTATTTGATCTATGACAATCTAGGGAATACTGCAATATTATCAGATGTCGCATTATCAAATTGACAACAACAACCTAGCACAATGACTCAACAAAAAAACACATCCAACCCTATAGTCGAAACCTTGTTAACAGATAATGATGTCTAATATTCGTAGCTTTTTCAGCTGCTATAATTTTGTCTTTTCCATTTAATTACATTCAATATTCTGCGTAACCTGTGGTAATATGACTACACACAGATTGCCCTATCTAATGCAAGCAAAGGCGTCACCCTCATGATACCTTCGTATTTGTGTTACAACGGAAGTAATGTAACAAGTAAATAACAATCTAAAACTTATTTACTACTGCAGTTTTATGAATATTGCTATATATGGTAGATCTAATTTACGGTCGCGGCATAATTGATCTTATCCGTGAGATGCCATTTTATGTTAATATATTCAAAAATTATGCTAGCATAAAGCTT
>JAREAI010000383.1:0-2591 GCA_029240435.1 Nitrososphaeraceae archaeon
TGCCACAGTCTATTACAATAGTATTACCTTTTGTAAATGAAAAATTACAACTTGCCAGAGAGGCAGCAGCGACCTTTGCAACTTCTTCTGGTGTTCCCCCTCTTTTCATTGATGCTTCTTCACTGGCCGTCTTCCTATCTTCTTTACTCATAGAATTGAATGTTACCTCTCCGTTGCTATGTTACCAAGAGCTAGGGTATAAGCTCGAATGTTATAGCTTCCAAATTTTAGCATATAATTAATAACTGCCTCAGATAGTGGTACACTCTATTGCAATATGTTTTGTTAATGCTATAAGTGCAGCTTTAGCTAAAGTATAAGGCGCTCCTTGAATATGTCCTACTATCGCGGAGTCGAAGATATATTAGTTATTACTTCTCCTGTTGCATCGATCTTTTTAAATCAACTTCTATAATTTTATCTAATTCGTTAACTGTAGTTATATGAAATTCTTTATACCAAATTCTGCTATTGAAAGGATATCCGGCAGTATATATTAGAATATCGATTCTATTGTGATTCTAGATGAGATACTGCAAAACGCTCCTGACCTAGAGTTGCTAGTTATATCAATTTCTAGAGCAAAAGCTTTACCGTTGATTTGTCCAGCTGCTCTCTCTCTATCTTTCTCTCTCTCTCCCACTCTCTGATTTTTGAATACTCCTTGAACAGAAAATGACTGTTGCACCATTACATTAATTTTATGCATATTATTTTGAGATAACAAAACCAATGCCTTTAGTAGAGCCTGTAACTACTGCTATCTTTCGTTTAAGCGACAACTTACTCGTTATTTTTTCACTATGCGTGTGGTTATAGCTACCTACATGGTTATTTCAAAACCATTTAATTAACAGAACCATATTAAGGATTAGCCTTCATGTCTTCTTTAGAAGTTGCAGCCGGGATAGTCAGAACCTTAGATCTAGAGGATTTTAAGCTGCTTAAAGTTTTTGCATCTGGCATGAAACATCATGAATCTTTGACAAGGGAACAAATAGTGAACTATTCAAAGCAACATCGAGACTATATCGATTATCGAATCGGTCGACTTCATGAAATGAAATTAATAGGAAAGACCCAAGCTGGGTATACTCTTCTTATGGCAGGTCTTGATGCAATTGCACTCAAGATACTTGCTGATAAAGACGTGATAGCAGGCATGGGAAGACCCATAGGTATTGGCAAAGAATCTGATGTAATTAAAGCAGTTACTCCATCAGGAGAAGAACGTGCAATCAAGTTCTTTAGAATTGGCAGAATTAGTTTCAGAGACGTAAGGAGAAAAAGAACATATGGAGATAATGAAAGTATTCATAATTGGCTACTGCTAAACATAGAGGCAGCAAAAAAAGAATATGACATTCTACAAGCACTTAAAAGAACAGGAATAAGAATTCCTACTGGATATTATCGCGCAATGCACTGTATCGTAATGAATAATATATGTGGATCAAGACTTGTTGATCAAAAAAAATTGAGGAGGCCTGCACTAATTTTACAAAGTATTTTAAATGATCTTCGAACTTGCTACAATAATGATATCATTAATTGTGATGTCAGTGAATATAATACTGTGTTAGACGTTAACGATAACATTTGGATAATTGATTGGCCGCAGGCTGTCTCAAGAAAACATCCAAATGCTAATGAATTAATAAAAAGAGACGTATTTAATATTGTGAAATTTTTTAATAGAAGGTTCGGGACAAGAAAAGCTGTAGAAGAAGCATTGGAGGAAGTAATTAGTCCTCTTCCTCCCCCTCCTCCTCCGCGAGCTATTTGAGTAATTCCATAACCTTATCTATTTTCTCCCATGTAAAAGAGGGTTCGTTTCGACCAAAATGTCCGTATGCTGCCGTTTTTTTGTATATCGGCCTTTTCAGATCAAGCATCTTAATTATTCCCGCCGGTCTCATGTCAAAGGTTTTTTCCACCTTGGCTTCTATTACATCTTCACTTATCTTTCCTGTGCCAAACGCATCTACCATTACTGATATTGGGTTAGCCACGCCTATTGCATATGCGATCTGGACCTCACACTTATCGGCTAATCCTGTTGCGACAATATTCTTTGCTACATATCTTGCCATATAGCATGCAGACCTGTCCACCTTGGATGGATCCTTGCCTGAAAATGCGCCACCACCGTGTCGCCCTATACCCCCATAAGTATCAGCAATAACTTTTCTACCAGTCAAACCTGTGTCCCCTGGTGGACCACCAATTACAAAGCGTCCTGTAGGATTAACAAGAAATTTGGTTGTATTGTCGATCCAGCTGCCACAAACTGGCTTTATTACCTTGTCGATAATCTCTTCTCTCAATTGACTCAAGCTTATATCAGGCGAATGCTGCGTAGAGATTACGACAGTATCTATTTTTTTTGGTTTGGAATCTTCATATACAACAGAAACCTGAGATTTTCCATCCGGCCAGACCCAGCTCAAATCCTTATTCTTTCTCACCTGGGATAGTTTCATAGTCAGTTTATGAGCAAGGGTTATCGGTAGTGGCATTAATTCAGGGGTCTCATTTGATGCATAACCGAACATAAGTCCTTGGTCTCCTGCTCCTTGTTCTTTGTTATC
>JAREAI010000097.1:0-10455 GCA_029240435.1 Nitrososphaeraceae archaeon
CAATCATCCAAGTCTATTAAAAGTAAGATACTACAAGCAGCAATTGAAGTAGATCAAGATTATAGACGATATAGACAAGCTCGAGAAATAAAAGGAATATATCAAAATTCTCTCCTTCAGTCAATTTGATATTATATTATCAAAGAGTAAATAAGAGTGACATAATAAGATAGTGAGAAAAATTTTAGATTGAGTAGAATTTATTGTTAAGGTATATCTTTTTCTTTATTTTTGTTGCCTAAATTAATGGTTTTTGAAATCATATCAGTTAAATCTATGTTAAAGAAAGTTTTCAATATTCCTATATAGGTTTGGACAGGTGGTGGAATCTCTTCTTCACAGGCTACTCCCATATTCCACGCATTTATCCAAATTATCATACTCTGAAACATATTTACAAATCTATGATACTTGGCCGACACGACCTCTAATGCATCGATATATTTTTCAGCGAGTAGCCATGATGCAGTAAAATCAATGCATGGATTTCCATAGACTGCTTCAATTTGCTCTTTTATATTCTTGGCGTATTTGAATGGTTTTTGACAAACAAAAAATGGAAATTCTGTCTTTGTTGGGAGCATTAGGTCAGGAGGAGACCATACTGTTATAACTCGAGCACCATTTTTTAATTCAGTTTCAAACTTCTCTATTATCTGTTGGATATAATCAATATCTGTAAACCAAAATAGTATGACAGTAGCATCAGAAAAGGAAGTTTTACTAACATCTTCATTAATTATCTCTGCATTTTTTATCCTAATAATTTTTTTCCTTGCCTTATTCGCTAAGGTCTTTCTGATTTCTATGCCAACAGACCTTTTTACTTTGAACTCTTTAGCTGCAATTTTAACAGCATTATTATTTCCACATCCCAAATCAAAGAATACATCAGTTTTACAGAGATCGGCAAGCCTAAATAATTTTCTTATTACATCATCAGGAATCGAAATGTCTTCACTTTTTACAAGGGATTGAGGCAGTGAAGATATAAACTCTTGAATATTCAATGCTATATTTTTTTTATTCCTTTAACGATTATAAAAATTAAAGCAAAGATAATAACAACAACAGAATGATAAGGGAGGTATGATGCTAACATTATTCTAGCTTAGACACAGTATAAGTACTAGGTAATGAGTGAAAATACAATACACGCAGAGATAAGCGTTATACCGATTGGGATAAGATCAGAAACGACAACTAGTATGAGTAAGGAGATTGCTGCTGCATTTGATGCCATTCAGAAGATAAAAGGTCTAAAGACCATGCTTACTCCTATGGGAACACAGATTGAATCAAACAATTTTGCCAATATTCTACAAGCAATTGAAGTTGCTCACCAAGTTGTTCGAACAGCTGGTGCAAAACGAATAATGTCAACAATTAGAATAGACGAAAGATTAGACAAATCAATAAGCCTGGAGGAAAAGGTAGAATCAGTTATGGAAAAGATTGGTAAATGAGAATAAAGAAAAGGAAAAGAACAAAAGAGAAATTAGTATACATTATCCATACTCATGCTTGAACATATGCATAGATGATAAATGAGTATAACATTAATTCCCAACCAGTATAAAATACTCGAAATTTCAATCTGAATAATATGAAAATGGTCTATATAACGTCTACAAAGATAGAGAAGATATAGAGTTAAACTTCTATTGTCTTTCTATGACCGATGTTCCAACTAGTATGTGTTATTATGCAGTTGTTATTATTTACAAATAGAATTAGACACCAAAAATAATACAATTGTGAACAATATACTGATTAATTCTAAAGTTGCAAAAGAAAGCGAAGAGAGTTATAAGAAGAAGATCAACAAACTTCTTAAATGCAACTTTATTACTTCTCTGTATTTGGGGGATATAAACTGTAAAGTCATATTTTGTCACTCCTTTTTTATTTCATAACGTCTAGTCATTTTATCGTGTAGATTAATTTGGGTCAAGCAGACTGACTTTATTGTCATTACAAAAAAAACTAAAAGATATTATTATTACTGTATGCAATAACAGTCGAAGCAATGAAATTTGTTGCATTTTTGATATGAGATATCTGTTAGACCTACAATGCTAGGGGTAAGAAAAAATCAATAGATAACATTACTCTAATTGTCCTTTAGTAAGTATCAGAAATCTTTAATCAAAGCTTTTATGTCCACTAAATCGATTAGAATAATCTTATTTGCTGAATAGCCGTTTATGTTCTGCCATCATGCATCTATTATACACAACATCCATTCCATTTTCTTTCGCTTTTTCTTCATAGCATCCATTACCACAACTGGTACATCTTCTGATTTTCTAAAAACATCAACTACATCTACATCTTCAGGCATATCTGCTATGGATGGATATGATTTTCTTCCAAGCACTTCTGTTATGGTTGGATTTATTGGAATAACGTTATATCCATGCTCAATAAGATACTTGGGCACAAAGTGAGCAGGCTTTCCTTCATTTTTTGACATTCCTACTACTGCAATATTTTTTAAGTCATAGATTTTTCTCAATTCAGAATCAGAATGTAGATCTACTTTCATGTCAATAGTTATTTGTTATTTATTATATTTATCAATTCGAGCTTATTAGGTGTTATATTCACGTACAGATAATATCATTGCAATTATACCGTGAGTATGTTATTATGTCTTTCGTTGTTATTACAATTCCTTGCAATGATATAGATAATACTATTTGCGATTCACATTAGATAAACTATCTATAAGAATATCATGATAATTCTTAGTTTACGCATTACCTCAGTCCTATAAAACGCAGCCACTTGAATACAGTATGGCATTTTGGATTTTGGTAGCGGCTCGATTAATGTTCGTAAGAAATTGCTTATATCATTGATGTTGTACGACAAACACCAATAATGGCAGTTTATAGAAAAAGTTATACTCGACCTTATACTAGGACCATATCTGATAAATGCTAGAAATTATTCTATCTTGATGATTTTAATATAATAAAAGTTGGTTGAATAAGCGTCATTCAATCAAGAAAGTATATCTAACTTTATTGTATAAAGTATGCTCTTGAAAATTCAATAAAGAATGGTTATCTGCCAATGAAGTTTGAATACTTTGAATGAAAGAATAGGGGACCATGCAGTGATGTTAATAATAACCAACAACAATAATAATAGCAAATTGAATTAATAACAAATCTGGAGATTTTTTATGCCATTTTAGTTAACAAATGCTGCAATACATATATTGTCCTAATTCATTCTATCTTCTGTATGGAGATTCTACAAGATAGAAATCTTGCCAAATATCTTTTTGAAAAATACACGACAAATCCAAAAAACTGGAATTTCATCATTTCCACTTCTTCATTAAATGACGGGTTCTTCGATGCTACAGTTTCGAATACTGATGAGGTATGGCAACTCAAGATTGACTCAATTTATAAACCATTACCAATAGTAATTGGAACGAAGGTAGACTTAGATTCTACAAAGATAGAAAAGAGGATAAGTAGCAGTGCTTTGCCCTTTGGGTACAGAAAGCTTGAGCCACCTGTAATAATGAATATTTTAAGGAATCTGACTGAAGAACAGCATATGAATGCTCTTAAAGAATCTGGTGCTAATAATTATCTTAATTCAATTCTCGGTTCGCTTGAAACTGTAACTCCAGTAAGTGGAAAGAATTATGTATATGGACCAGTTGTCTTTACTAAAGGAAATCCAGTAAATTCTAATGGGTATCAAAAACAAGTTGCCGAAAAGCTAGCCTTCAAATTGCGTGATAATTTGAGGAATAGATACTCAAGTTATGGATAGACAAAGAACGATTTTCATATATATTGTGGGTGATTAGTTCTTATGCGTCTAGGTAGTAGAATGCCATAAACTATAGATTGTTTTCGACTTCTTTTTTCTGCCGCTCTAACGATAGCAATGATGGGACGCTGTCCTTTCTGCTTATAGTCAGAAATAGAGTTAAGTTGTAACAAGTTAAGGGGATAGTCATTTCTTTCAATGCTTTTATTGCTGTTTTTGATAGGTCTTAATTACTTGACAATGCATGGAAGATGATGAAGCAGATAGTTAAACAAGAATAGAAGTATTCTTTAAATTATTATTGATATTCATGATAATTGTTGTATTTTTAACAATTCTTTATATGCTGTCTCATAACATAATATATATCCAGTATAATTTTATAGTTTCATATTAGCTATGGAAATTGGAATGATGATCTTGACTATATGACTAGATGATAAAATCGCAAAAAGAAAAATAACAAAAATGGAACTTCACAAATGAAAAATTCTAAGTTATAATGAGTGAGGATTTATGTCCATTTAAGGTAAAGCCACGAATAACTGGAATTTCGTTACTTAACATTTATTTTAATTATTATGCATATTGTATAAATGCGAAATGTATAGCTACCATCACTATATAAAATTGAGTTACATGACATCTAACCAGGGAAAGCCAATAAAAAAACGAGCATGAAAAGTGGAGGTCCAATTATATGAGCAAATCTCAAACCTAAGTCTGAATATATTGCATTGCTCAGTCTATTATCTTTCTCCTCAGTCGCAGGTTACAATGTTGGCTCGTCAGTTAGTAATTGGGATAATGTCTGAAAGAGGAAACATAAACCATATGATGATCTGAATAAATAGATAAACAATAAGATTTAGATAACGAGAAAGAAGAAAGAGGATAAGACAATAACTTGATATCAATTATGAGAAACAGCTTCGACTTTTTCAAAACTGGTGCAGTATTCCTGACTACTATTGTGTCTTTTATATTCATTGGATATTTTGATTATGTTCATGCACAGCCGGTTATCAACGATCCCAGCCTAATGGCAGAGATAGTTATTGAGGGACTATCTTCTCCTACAAGTATGGCATTTATGGATAGTAATAACATTTTAGTTTTAGAAAAGACTGGCTCAGTGCGTCTTATTTCGAATGGTATTTTACAAGAGCAACCAGTGTTAAATGTACCGGTTGATACAGAAAGTGAGCGTGGATTATTAGGAATTGCTACTCTAGAAGATGATACTGTATTCCTTTATTTTACTGAAAGCGGTGAAACATTAAGAAATAGAGTATATCGATATAACTGGAATGGAGAAACTCTTGTCAATCCTACTTTAATTTTAGATCTTCCTGCAATACCAGGCCCAAATCATGATGCAGGAAAATTAGTGATAGGACCTGATCAATATCTTTATGCAATAATAGGAGATCTGAATCATGATGGCAAGCTTCAGAACTTTCTAGATGGGCCAGAGCCGGATGATACTGGAGTCATATTCAAAGTAAATCCTAATGATGGTTCAGCAGCTCCCAACAACCCTTTTGTAAATAGTGGCGATAGTGTATTGAGTAGGTATTATGCATACGGTATCAGAAACAGTTTCGGATTAGCAATAGATCCCCTTACAAATATGTTATGGGACACTGAAAACGGACCGGGTGAGTATGATGAAGTTAATCTGGTCAGACCAGGTTTTAATAGTGGATGGCAAACAGTTATGGGTCCTATTTCTAGAAGTGGCGAATCCGTAGATGATTTGGTAAGTTTCCAAGGATCGCAGTATATTGATCCTGTATTCAGCTGGCAAATTACGCCTGCAGTTACAGACATAGAGTTCCTACATTCACCAAAACTTGGAGATAAATATGCAAATAACATTTTCGTTGGCGACTACAACAATGGTAATATATACTATTTTGAAGTTAACGAAGACAGGACTGGGATAAAATTTGACGCGAGTCAAACAGATCTAATTGATCTTGTAGCTGATAATGAAGAGGAATTATCTACAATTATTTTTGGATCTGGCTTTGGCAGTATAACGGATATAGCAACAGGTCCAGATGGTTTTTTTTATATCCTGTCATTTGATGATGGGATAATTTATAGAATTGCCCCATCATCAAATAATCAAGTTACAGCATCAGTAATCTCATAAGTAGTTATCTAGAAGAAGAAGGAGAAGGAAAAGAAAAAGAAAAAGAAGAATCCCTAATGTTCTCGACTATGTGCTCAAATGCCTTTATTATAATAGCTTTGAGAGCATTTGTTACAGCAAACTTATATTTTTGCTCCTACAGCAATGCACAACAATATACAGAGACAAGAATGACAAGACAAAGAAATTCAGTCATGGTAGTAACGAATGTTGCTAGAAGCATTATACATTAATCATTCTGTGATTGCATTGCATAGATGATTAATGATTAAATTGATTCTTCTATTTACGAAATAGAAGGAGATCAACTTCGATCATTATGATATTGAATACAACACTATATTGCTAGAAAAATGTGTGTAGATAATTATAATTAACATTGACAAATTATGCAATTCTACATGGTCATAAAGTTATAATATTGATGATGCTGATGTCAGAGTAGTAGGTAACACGTTATAATAATACATATTCTCTTAATACTTCATAGGGAAACCATAAAAAGAGAATTAATTTATTAATGATTTGTTGTGATAAACACAAAATGAAGAAATAAGAATAATATCTCTTGTGATGATGATGACTGCTCGTATGATTTTACCTAGAAGAAGATAGGAGAAAGAAAAAGTTGTGATATCAAAAACGTATACTGCAGTTAATCATCTATTTTACTTTTAGACACAGTGTATGACTTTGGTGTCTAGAGAATTGTGTTTGCAGATTTTCAAAAAACTGTTGTCCATGGCTATTTGTTTTCTCATTTTCCATGGAGTCTTATTTGTTCTGTCAGATGCTAATCTATCTTATACCGATACTAACTAATGCATCTCTAATCGGGTATTACTACGATTCCAGTTTAGTGTTAGCCGCAATAGCTGTCAATAATAAACACATCAATTCTACCTATTGATGGCAAACAAAAAGCAATTCTGTATTAATTTCTTACCATAGCAATCCCAATACTATGGATAAATTTTTTGTCGCTAAAGTAACCCTAGGAGTACAATAGGTAGTGGATTCACATTTTGTGCCTACTATTAGTAAAGTGATAAATGTCGTATTCCTTACTCTCTACTAGATTTTTGATTTTGAACAAGTAGCCAATTCTAATTCCTGAAGATGACAGGAACATATGGTAACGTGCTTCTTCATCATAGAATTTAATAACTATGATTGGAGGATCTGTGCTTGTCGTTGAGAGTTTGATTTTTGAGTACTTTGAGATTTTCTGTTTGTTTAGTGAAATAAAGAAGAATAATTTATGACAAGAATTATGTCAGAGCCCCTTTTAATTCTTTTGTGGTGTTGATAAAGTAACTTAAATTTCAATCAATCAAAGGTGACAAGCGCCTTGGAACATTTGATATACTAAAACAATCTTTTTAAGGCAAGATAAAAAATATACTTTAGCAATTAACATATTCATATTCAATATATAAATAGAATTAGCCATTTACAGCTTATAGTTAATATTTGTAGGATGTTTTGATTATCTAACGCTATGACTGCCAGTACTGCCGGGACGAATCAGGTTTTACATATCGGATTTGATGATACTGACTCCTTGAAAGGAAGATGCACTACCCAATTGGCATTTAAAATTACAGACTATTTGTTAAGAGAAAAAAAAGCAGACTTTATTGATTATCCTCTGTTGATTAGATTAAACCCAAACATTCCCTGGAAAACGCGTGGTAATGGTGCCGTTTGTCTTAGAGTCAAGGCAAAAAATCATAATAAAATTATCGAAAACATAAAACAACTTTTAGAGGAAGGATCATCAATAGACTCAGGAGCAAATCCTGGTCTTGCATTTTATGATAGAGAACAGGTCCCACAAGCTATACAGGAATTTAGTAAGATTGCTATGTATGACATTTTAAGTAAACAAAAAGCAGAAAATCTGGCGAAAAAATATGGAATTCAGTATTTCACTTTTGGAAACGGTCAAGGTTTGATAGGCTCACTAGGTGCGATCGGTTGTTTGTTAAATGGCGACCATACATTTGAAGTGATAGCATACAGAAAATCAGAAAATTGTGGGACTCCCAGGCTAGTAGATATCTCCAAAGTAATCGAGTATAGCAAATACACATTTCCTAATACTTTCAACAATTATGATCAATATCACAGACGCATATTAATTACTCCACATGGACCAGACCCTGTTTTCTGTGGTATAAGGGGTGAAAATCCAGAAGTGGTTGTTTACTCATTAGAGAGGTTACGACCAGAGGAAAAATTGGATGGATATATGGTCTTCCGATCGAACCAAGGAACAGATATGCATTTGAAAAATCAGTTAAATCTATCAAAGGTTAAAGCTCACATGGCAGGTCATGTTCAATGCAATATAAAAACGAAACCTCATGTGATCCAAGGAGGGCATGTCTTGTTTATGGTTGAGGATTTTACTGGCATTATTTTTCCTGCTGCAATATATGAGCCAACATGTTTAACAAACATTGCATCACAGTTGGAAATAGGCGATTTAGTTAAAATCGGATGCGGAGTCAGGAAAGCAACATCCCAACATGCAAAAATTTTGAATGTAGAGTATCTTTCTATCTTGAAACTTGTTCAAACTTATGATATATCCAATCCTTTATGTAAGGATTGTGGAAAGCGAATGAAATCAGAGGGAAAGAATAAAGGATTCCAATGTAATAGATGTGGATATAAAGACAGTGATGCAAAGAAAGTTTATGTAGCGAGAGATAGAAACATTGAAATTGGACTTTACCTTCCAGCTCCAAAATCACATAGACATTTAACCAAGCCTATCAATAGGTATGGAATAGAGAAGAAGAAATCACCAAGTATTAACTCAGAATCAAAATTATTTGTTAAGTGGTTTTCTTTTGCCACATAATAGAACCAGAGTGTTCTATACTCTAATTATATATATAATCGATATCATTAGTAATATCGTCTATATGTACCTTCCTTTGAAAGCAATATACAAGAAGTCATGTGTCTGATCGGGTTGATTGAGTTGCATAGAAATATTCGACGTTAAGGAACCAGAGGCATCAGAATTTCTTTAATTACTAAAAATGGCTCTGGACAGTTGGATATGTGAATAAGATTACAATCTTTAATCCCAAAAAACAATGTAAATTTGTTCAGAAACCACATATACTAATTTAGCTTGAAGTTAGTCTAAAGACATTAAACATATCTATCACGCGCTATTTGACTAGACATTCTAGCTGAAGACAGGAATATGAGAAGATGATAATATACAAAAGTAGCTTATTTCCCTTATATTGTGAAATAAAACCCAAATACATAGTGTATTTTAAAAGTAATAGCGGGGGGTTGATTTGAACATACGGCCATTTGCTTTCAGCAAAGATGGAAACCGCTCTGCGGGTTATGAGCCCGCCGGGATTACTTAGCCTCTCTCTTTTTTCAGAGATAACTGGCTTCCCCACCCCGCTGACAGCATCTCTGCACAAGGGAAATATATCTCTGTCTCTTTATAGACATTGAAGGATATGGTTAGTTAGTAAAATCAATGGCAAGATGCATATACAACTGAACCGTAACTCTCATAACTCTCAACAAGTATGTCCGGATCCTTCTATTCATTTCTAATATGTCAAATATGAATATTTGTGATGCATGAGCTAAAGAGTGTAAAAAATATCCTGATAGGGAATACTGCAAATAATACATATGATCTAGATATACTGATGAATGTCATAAAATAGGTAGTTAAGTATCATCATATATGCATCTTTTTTCTTTAATGAATATAACATTACAAGTTATTGAAAGTAGTAAATCTAAAATAATGTCGCTGTTAAGATAGCAAAAAATAGGCATTGACAATCAAGGATTTAGAATTAAAAATACTAAACAACAATCAGGTAATACAACAACAAACCAGAATTTTTGAAAAGTTGCAAAAACCTCAATTTTTAGTTAAAATGTGGATAAAGCATCAAGCACGATATAATAGAAGACGTTAGGCCTTGGACAAGTCATTATTGCAAACAGATAGATAGTGTTGTTTCTTATTTTATTATTCACCGATTGAAGTAACTTCATCAGAGTGAACTCTTTGATAGTGCATATCAGCCTCATTTTTTGTAAGGAATTCCTTTGCACAGACTTTACATCGGAATGTACCTCCTTCATAATCTGACATTTATTATATCCTTAGTTGTCGAATATTAACGATATTTGTTATTAAGAATATGTAAATGTGTTCATATAATTTCCTCATATTTTCTCGCTGGTCAGTAATATCATCTGATGACATTGGATATAGAAGCACAACATATCTTTTTTAATTTTGCATTGACACATTTACAAGGGAAGATGCTACTATATGATATAATTCCCCGATCTTTCTATCTTATATAGCTTGTTTACCTATAAGATTACTATTGTCATCAGTAGACATTATAGGAAAAGTTCTTCATGAGAACATAGGTAAATCTGTGCTCATAAAATTGAAGGGAAGAAAAGCAATCAAAGGTATC
>JAREAI010000098.1:0-8331 GCA_029240435.1 Nitrososphaeraceae archaeon
ATAGAACACAGAATGTTTTCATATGACTATTTTACATGCAAAAAAGACAATTGCAAGCTTATGTATGTCATAATCATAAATCGGTTGCATCTATTTGTCTATATGTACACACAATAGAGGAGTTATAGAAAAGTGAAGATTGTTAAATGAGGAGAGCAACAAATGTGCAGCAATTGTAAACAAAAAAAGGATTAGTTTTTTTGTAAGCTTTTTATAAAGTAAGACGGGATGAATAATAAAATCGATTATACAGGTAAAGTATATGTTTACAGTAGTGGCATGACAAAAGACCTGATTAGCCTAAGCATTGAAAAGTTAGGTGAACACGGAGTTAATAAAAATGATATTATTATTATCGACTTGCCAGAAGGCGTTCCTGAAGGAAGTATTATGGTGACTGTATGGCCTCATTACCTTTCAATTGCAAAGGTTAAGAGAGTTAGAGAAGGATCAATTTATGCACCACAATTGTTCAATATTGACCTATAATACATTATCTTAAATATCAGAACACAAAAATTAAATTGCTTTATCTCTGATTTAATAGTATTTGAATTTGACGTTCTTTTGTAAACGTGGAAGGCATATAGATTGTCCTGGTGAATGGCCTGTAGATGGTAGTTGTGGACCTACCCATGATTGTTCTTTCGACATTAAGATGGCAAAATGTCTCTGTGAATGCCATAACTATAGAGAATAGTTTTGAAAGTGGCGACAAAGGATTAGCTGCTGAGATAAAAAAGGTTAAAAATTATTTCTACGTTGATACAACAATGGAGTCATTTGACGGCAATAGAGTTTGTGCGTTCTGCAATACTGCTATTGATAGTGACGGAAGCATATGTGATAAATGTATGATAGTATACAATATTAAAACCTCTGATGCACTTAATGATGGATGCGGTTGCGATACATAGCCAAGCAAACAACATTTTCGACTTTCTCTAGTGTCCCACCCGATTTTTCTACTCTTAGGATCCTTTTAATTTATTCAATAGAAAAATGTATTTTTTAAGAGAAATATTTCATCTAAAGCCTTTATGTATTAAGTGCCACAATAAGCATAATTTATAGGAAGGGTCAGATAGTTGGTATAATTAATCATTTTTCTTATAAGAAATCATACAGCCACCACATCTTCATACCCTGAATTTAAACCATTCCTATTCTATCCATTAAATCTTTAGCCTTCTTCCGGATCTTCGAATCTATTTTTACTACAACCAAACCTTCATAAGGTTGTCCGTACATGACAACTGATTTATCTGGGACAATTAAGAAAAGAGGTAACGCAAGTAAATCTTCTTCTCCGTCAACTATGATTCTTACAGGAGAAGACATTTCCAATGCATCTTGCAATAGCTCAACAGCTTTCTTTGAAATGGTTCCTGCTTCATTAGAGCATTTCAATTCTTTAGCTAAGTTCTTGTCTATTTGATCGCCGTTCAAGGAAGAATTATTAACATATTTCCTTTTCATACGTCTCTCTTTCCCATCAACGACTGAAATGTCTGGTATGATACCAAACGAGATTAAACGGTCGGTCGTAGCGTCCCCAACAGATATTATTTTTTTCGCATCCCTTATCACTGCATTAAGCTTGCGTTTATTGATATTTTTGTCAGGAATGAGATCTCCAAAAGGTTTTTTTAGAATTCTGATACATTCAGGCGTGAGAGGCATTATGAGGTTGTATTTGATCAGATTTTGTTTCTTCTTCTTCTTGTGCGTTCATCTCTGCTGCTATCACACTTATTCGTCCGGCTACCATCTTGGCAACCTTGCTGAATGCATGTGATTGCATAGACTCAGGTTCGGCTATTATTATCGGCTTTCCGCGATCACTGCCCTCCATGATATGTGGATGAAGAGGGATTTCGCCAATAAAGGGTATGTTGAATTGCTCACTCACTCTCTGTCCGCCTCCCTTTCCGAATATGTGTATATGTTCATTGCAATGTGGGCATTGTAAGTAACTCATGTTTTCAATAACACCAACAATCGGTACATTTAATTTATTGAACATACCGATTGCCTTGACGGCGACATTCATAGCGACTTCTTGAGGAGTTGTTACGATCAGTATGCCTGTAATTGGAATTGTTTGTGCCATTGTTAATGGTGCATCACCAGTCCCTGGTGGTAAATCTATAATTAAATAGTCCAAGTCGCCCCAATTCACATCTGTAAGAAATTGCTTAACTATCCCTGATACGATAGGTCCTCTATAAATTCCTGCCTGCTGCGACTGCTCGTAGAAAAATCCCATGGATATTACCTTGACGCCTGATGTTATAGGTGGTTGAATTTTATTCTCGATTACCTGTGGTGACTCCTTTAGGCCCAGCATCAACGGTACACTTGGGCCATATATATCAGCGTCTAACAATCCCACCTTTGCTCCTGTCTTTGATAACACAAGTGCCAAATTCACAGCAACAGTAGTCTTGCCTACTCCTCCCTTTCCGCTGGCCACTGCTAATATGTTTTTGACGCCGGGTAACAACTCGTCCATTGATATAGCACGCCCTTCCATAACCCGTGCCGTTACCTTTAATTTGAGATCCTGAACTCCAATATTCGTAATAGCATTCCTAACATCCTGTTCTATATCGCTGTTAAATGGACAAGCAGGAGTAGTGAGTTCGAGTGTAAAAGCTACTTTGCCATCATTTATTATCACATCTTTTATCATACCCATAGATACAATATCTTTATGTAGTTCAGGGTCTACAACCTTCTTTAAAGAACTAAGAACTTGATCCACAGTAACCATATTTAAAAAATTTGTCTTTACTGTATTTAAATCATTCATTACATTATTAGAAGCGGTTAGAAATATGTAAATAGAATAAAAATTGTAAAGTTAAGGAAAAATTTTCTTTACATCTTGGAACCTTTTTCTGAGAGTGACGATACTTGTATCTCCTGCTACTGCGATCTGTGCCTGACTCACTTTCTCATCCTCTTTCAGGCATGCAGCATATAAAACTGCAACTGCAAGTGCATTGGGATCTTTGCCATGTGAAACAGGGTTTTCCTTTATAACGGTTAACATTTCCAATGCCCTTCTATATGTTTTTTCGCTTACTCTTGCCTTGCTCGCTATTTTCGCAAGATAAACGTTAGAGTCGATGACCGGAAGGTGAAGTTTCAAATGCCTTACCAATAGTCGATAACATTTTCCTGCAAAAATCGAGTCAGTATTTGCAGTTTCAGCGATTTCATCAAGCGTTCTAGGAATGTTTAGCTCTCTACATGCTGCATAAACAGCGGCAACAACTAGCGCTCGAATTGATCTGCCTTTAATAATACGTTTGTCAAGAGCTTTACGATAATTATATGCTGATTTTTCTACCAGCGCATCATTTAACGATAATTTATCCTTTACTGTTCCCATAATGGCAAAAGCATTCTTTAAATTTCTATGGTAGCTTCTATTGTTACTTGAAATTTTATTCCATCTACGCATTCTTTGGACTTTGCTCATCTGTTCGGGACTAATAGCGGCGCCATTAGCGTCTATATTAGAATATGAGATGAAAGTCGATAGACCCATATCGTGGAATGCTAAGGAAGTTGGCATTCCCGTCCTACTTTTACTTTCAATGTCATCACCCGAGTAAACTCTCCATTCAGGTCCCAACGATTCTATATTATCATGGATCACCATGCCACAAGTGCTACAAACGATCTCACTAGTCTCCGCATCAAATACCGTTGCTGTACTATTGCACAGCGAACACTTATCGGTGCTTCTTTCTGAGCGGGGTTCGATTTGTAGTGAACGATTGATATTGTTTTGTGACATTTTCATTAGTAATAAGCATCTGTAGAATAAATATAAGCTACATGTGTACTATTATGTTATTATTGTAAACTAATCACCAATTGTAACACAAAAAAATTCATTCTAACACAATACATTTAATTGAGAGAAATAATAAATGTGTGAAAATGCCTCCTAAATTATCTTCTAATAGTCTTTCTGCTACCTCAACAAGGTCTTTTAGATTTGATAATGAATATTCCAAAATATTAGATGAGGAGGCAGAAAGAATGGGCATATCAGTAAATGCACTAGTGGGAATTATCTTAAAAAGATATACCGAGTTTACTAGATATTTATCTAAAATTGACATGGTGGTTGTAAACCGTGAAATCTTGACTTCATTGCTTGATTGTAGTAATGAGGAAAGTCTCTACGACCTAGGCATGAAACTTGGTGAAACAGTTCCAATTGATACAATAATGTTTTGGAAGAAGGATTTGACTGAAAAGTCAGTCCTAGAATATATAGAAAAAATTATTTGTAGATATGGCCATTTAGGTACATATGACGAAATTTCACAATCAAGTAGCAGAATTATCGTAATACGACATCGCCTAGGACGAAAGGGTTCCAAATTCTTCGAAGGATATCTTCGATCTACTTTAAAAAATACTATCGCAAAGGATGCCACTTTTGAAGTAACGGAATCTTCAATGAAATTTGAAATTTTATATACATAGTATAGATTAAATCATTTCATCGTATCATTCTTGAATCAAAAGGTTCATAAATTGATGTTTCGATTAACTGCCTACATACAGTATGTTTTCTATAGTGCATATGAGTGATGTTGTCAGAATTCCACCAAACAGGTTAACTAATTCCCTGAAGAACACCGCTATTGGAATACTAAAAGAAAAGTACGAGAGCATGATAAGTCCAGACATAGGTTATATTATTATGATTATTGATGCTACCGCCAATTCAATAGGTAAACTAGTAGCTGGTGATGGTGCTACCTATCATAGAGTGAATTTCAAGGCGTTAACGTTCTTTCCAAAATTGCAGGAAGTAGTTGAAGGAGAGGTAGTAGAAATCACAGATTTTGGAGCTTTCGTTAGAATCGGACCGACTGATGCATTGCTTCATCTATCACAAATAACAGATGATTATTTGAGGAGTGATGTAAAACAAGGTGTAATTATAGCCAATCAGTCGGCAAAATCATTGAGAATAGGTTCGAGAATAAGAGCAAGAGTTACTGCTGTCAGTCTAGGTAAAGGAGCAGCAATGGGAAAAATTGGTATAACCTGTCGCCAACCTTTTCTGGGTGCAACTGAATGGATAGCGCAGGAGGTAAAAAAGGCCAATCAGCCGGCTACGCCTGCACCAGCGAAAGAAAAGAAAGGAGGAGGCAAATAGTAATTGCCTAAAGAAGTTGCTTGTAAAAAATGCAAGGCAATAACTATTGGGAAGGTTTGTCCGGTTTGTAAATCATCTGATCTTTCTCCAGATTGGTCCGGAATAATCCTTGTCTTTGACCCCTCGAAATCACAGATAGCCAGTACTCTAGAGATTACAGCTCCTCATAAGTATGCACTAAAAGTTTCATAATGATAATATGATGAAGAATTTAGAGTCATTTCTTAATGTGAGAGATGCTCTAGTAAAGTTCTTGCATGAAGACATCGGTACTGGAGACGTTACGAGCAATTGTCTTATTCCGCACGATCTTCATAGTCGAGCACAGATTATATGTAAAAATAAAAAATCAGCAGTAGTGTGTGGTCTTGAAGAAATGAGTTTGATTTTCGATCTGTGTGGCTGCAACACAAAAGCTTTGGTTTCCGATGGATCATGGGTTCAAAAGGGGACCATCGTAATGACAATAGAAGGAAAGACACGTTCTATTCTAAAGGCAGAGAGGACAGCCTTAAACCTTATAATGAGAATGAGTGGCATAGCATCTGAAACCAGATACATTAAGGATGCAATTGTAGATTTAAGTGATTCCATTATAATAGCCAGTACGCGCAAAACAGCACCAGGTTTGAGATTTTTCGATAAAAAAGCTGTGACAATAGGAGGAGGAAATAGCCACAGAATACGCTTAGATGATATGGTCTTGATAAAGGATAATCATCTTGCAATTACAGGCTCTGTAAAGAAATCCATAGAAATCGCAAAAAAGAAGGCAGCCTCTTCAATAACCATAGAATGTGAAGCTAAGAATTCAAATGAAGTTATTGAAGCCATAACCGCTGGAGCAGATATTGTTATGCTTGACAACTTCTCTCCCGAGGAGGCAGCTAAAATAATTAAAGAACTTTCAAGAATAGGTATACGAGAAAAGGTTCAGCTAGAGATCTCGGGAGGAATAACCATGCAGAACATAAGGGACTACGCAAAAGAACAGCCTGACATTATCTCAGTTGGATTTCTTACTCATTCTCCTAAGGCAGTCGATTTCAGCCTAGAAATAATATGAAAGCTTTAATACGCTCTAAAGGGTCGTTCTAAATCACATAGTATAGATTAAGCGTTCGCATTTGCTCATCATCGAGATTATGAGGAAAGCACTTGAAGAGACTAAGTTTTGGTGAAATGCTTGTCCAGCTGTCTCACATTTCATGATATTACTAGCATACGCTCAATAGCTAGTCTAGCTTTTTCTGCTGTTTTAGATGGCACTTTAACTTCATATATATTGTTTACTAGAGAATTATGAACCTTCTTTAGATTGATCTTTTTCATATACTTACAAACTGCGTCATCTTTTACTGGAATAAATGTTTTATCGGGATTCTCCTTAATCATTCTATGAAGAATTCCTGTTTCGGTAGCAATTACAAATTGACTTGCATGTGAATTTCTGGCATGATTCATCATCCCTTCGGTCGATAAAATGTGACCAGATTTTATCAATTCGCCAGTAGCCATATGATACAGCGCTGATGATGTACAGCTACATTCTGGATGAACTAAAAAATCTGCCTCTTTGAAAGTTGTAAGCATTTTGTTGATGTCTTCTGCCTTTATTCCAGCATGGACATGACACTCGCCAGGCCAAATATACATGTTCTTTCTTTTGGTTACATTCGCAACGTATGAGCCAAGAAACATATCAGGCAAAAACAATATTTCTTTATCTTTTGGAATACTGTTAACTACTTTAACAGCATTTGAAGAAGTACAACAGAAATCCGATAATGCCTTTACTTCAGCACTAGTATTAACATAACTAACAACTATGGCCTCTGGGTGCTCTTTAATCCATGTCTTTAACTCTTCTGCATTAATAGTGGATGATAGAGAACAACCTGCTTCTAAATCAGGAATAAGAACTCTTTTATCTGGACATATAATCGAAGCAGTCTCCGCCATAAAATGTACGCCGCAGAAGACTATGTTCTCAGCGTCCGTACGTGCAGCATGTCGTGAAAGTGCTAGAGAATCTCCTATAAAATCTGCTACATCCTGTACTTCAGGTAATTGATAATTATGCGCAAGAATTACTGCATTCTTTTCTTTCTTTAAAGCAATAACCTCATCCGCATAGTCTCTATCTTGCATCATCATTTTCCTTAGATAACAATTACTACATCTTTGCTACTACATTTAAAGTAGTATAATCTAGGACAGCCTTGCCTTTAGTATCCACATTATGGGCAATACTTGCCACATGATCTAATACTTTGCTGAAACCTTATCAAAATAAGCTAAGACAATATTATCGGCTCTATTTACCTAATAAAGGCTAAAGCTAGAAACGTCCGCTGACTCTCTCTTATTATACTTAATAAAAATAGGGCATCATAAAATGGATTACTTTTGCTATACTTATATCTTTTAGGTTTTCCTACACAGTCACAATAAAAGCATTATCTAGATTTGTAAAGATGTGTCATGTCTCTCTGTGTCGAAATGGATTTAAAATAAAACCAGAAGAAATATTTGTAAAAGAAGGAAGCTTTCTCAATTTATAGTTGCTAAAACTTTATCAAAGTTAATAGAGCATGCTTTGGATTAGGTTGCAATCAAACCACAGATAAGTCAATTCTTGATATTTATCTTTTAGATGAAAATGAGGCAAAGTTTGTTGCAGAAAGATTTCTAAATACTTTGGTACATAAATCTATGGAAAATATCAGATTATAACAGGTAGTGGTATTTGGTACCAAATGCTGGCTTATCGTATGCTGGTTATTTCCCGACGTACCGTACCATATTCTTTTTTTCTTTTTAGAAAGCATTATTGAAACAGCCATTCAGTCCATAAGGATAGGATTGAGAATCTCCGGTATTGCTTTTCATGTAAGTAAAACAATAGAGACAAAAACATGTTAACAGTTAGTTCAATCTGTTTTTTGATAATTGCACCAGAGGAGATTTCTTAAGATTGCTATAATTCTAATAATGATTATTCTAGTAATACATATATAAAAGACGGCGCTATAGCGTTGGTGAGCGAAATATATGCCAACACACGGATCATTAACCAAGGCTGGTAAAGTAAGAGGTCAGACCCCAAAAATCGAAGGTAAACCGAGAACTAGTCT
>JAREAI010000384.1:0-2575 GCA_029240435.1 Nitrososphaeraceae archaeon
ATTCTGTCATTAACAGTTCAATGAAAAGGCTGCCATCTATTATATAAAACAGAGAATTATGCTTTGTTGCTGTACAATAGTCTAAAGATATTTAGACCGTTATTGTAAACTAGACAATATGGTAGATTGGTTTGCTTATAACAACTCCCCATTGAAACGTCATAATATACCTTTTAGATCTAATATGTTGAATATGTGGAATACGAAAATGAAAAATATAAATAAAAATAACCTAGACAGATATTCCTTATGTACAAATCATTCTATAACAATAGCAACACCAATAGTATCAACTAGAGGTCACTTTTGCCTTCATACTGGCAAATTAAATTCGGTGCATAACTTAGGAGACTACAACTATTCTTATGTTCCTGGATTGGGAGGATATCCTAGCTCAGACAATAAAGAATTAGCAATATATATTCATGGAGTATGGACTGGACAGGCCTCAGCTAAAGAACAGATAGATAGAACCAAGTTATCATTGAATGCAAATGGATATAATATTCCGGTAGTTGGTTTTACCTGGGATTCAAATACTGCTACAAATCCGTCAGGTTGGAATATTGCCAAAATTATAGCAAATCAGAATGGACCAAAGCTTGCAAACTTCATATCTGACTTTAAAGCTAATTCTCCAAATTGCAATATCATAATAATTGCTCATTCTTTGGGTGCAAAAATAGTTGAAAGTACATTGATAAGCTTATATAATAATAACCAAAAATGGAAGAAAAGTTCAGTATACAATATTACCTCCATACATCTAATAGGAGCAGCCATTAGCGATAAAGCACCATCAAAAAATCAACCGTTTGGAATAGCTATTGAGAATATTGTAAACCATTTCTATAATCTATACAATCCTGAAGATAATGCACTTAAACGTGCATATGTAAAGACAGAAGATCAAAATCCATTGGGCTTATTTGGTCTAAAAAAGGGAGAACCTTCTCCAGCAAATTATAGTGAACGTAATGTTATGTTTGAGATTCCTCCATTTACTAAGGCAAGCGGAATATATCAAACATTTTGCGATAAGGCAGTATATGGATGGGGAGATAATCACTGCGGATATATTGGATTTAGAGAAAGCTATCCGTTCAATAAAGTCCTCAAAGACGATGGAGCTATTAACGTAATTGTAGAAGATTGGAGTACCAATAATAGATAATAATAATAATTTCGACATACATGCATTGTAGAAGTTTTATTCTATATGTGATACAATAACTTTCACAATAGATGAAGTATTTTTTCATCTTATAATATGGTTGGACAAAATCATACAATAATAGGTCAAAAAATGATTGGAATGAAGTTATAAAAAAAGAAGCAAGAGGCATTAATCATGCTGACTTTGGAGAAGTACAAGGAATCTATTCACTTTATATAACAACAAAAAAAGGTTAATAAATAAAGAGAATTTTTTCTTCGAGATCTAGTTGAAGGATTTGATGGAGATAAATTAAGATTCTCTATTTCAGTAGAAGAATCTGAAGAGAAGTTCAAAAGAAAATACTCCTTCCCTCTGCGGAACAATATTCGATATATAAAAATATTACTTCAAATAAAGAAAGTAAAAATAAAACCATAGTCACATCTGATATTTCAACATCTGAGGAAGCAGACAATATTGATGAAGTAAAACCAATGCAAACGGATAATTTAATTGAAAAGAAAAAAACCTAAAGCAAAAAAAGAAGATGAAAAGATAGAGGAAGTCATAGCTAAAGCAACTGAAGAACAAATTAGAAGAGAAGGTTAAGGTGGACGCTGAAAGAAAAGCACAATCTATAGTACAGCAAATTCAGGACAAATCAAAGATGGAAGCTGAAAGAAATGCTCAATCGATTATACAGCAAGCTGACGATAAAGCCAGATAAGATGCTGAAAGAAGAGCTAAGGAGATAACAAGAGAAGCTGAAGAGAAAAGAATATCAATGACAAAAGAAACGACAAAAATAACGGATGATTATAAGCAACAACAAAGTCCAAAAATAGAAATGAATAAGCATATTAAAGTAATGATTTCTTCAATCCTTTTATGATAGGTCTTAGCCTATGGCAAAGTTATTTTCAATTTTGCATGCATCATGCATCTTTACAATCAATTTGTCAATAGTCCTTCAAGGACAACTAAAGACTGCAAAGACATGGTAGGAAACAATTGGATGGGCTATATACAGTCTGGAGAGTCTAAAGTAAGGTAGAAGACAAATTTGACCAAATATGCCACTGACAAATTCAGAAAAAAGTAAAAGACTTGTTGAATTCAATATTTCATCTTGCATTATCATTATCCTATGATGCTTTGCATCATCATTTTTCGGAAGTCTTCATCTGACATGCTTTTCTTTGTTTCCGCCATCATGATCATATCATTTCCTACAAGGTATCTTAATTTAGGATTGTTAGAGATAGCTGCATGCAGTATTGCCTTTGCAACTTCCTCTGGTGGAGTCGCATGTTCTACCATAGAACTAATTGATGAATCTATTTTCTGAATTATGGAAGAATACGGAGAAATGGATGAATTATCTAATGATTTCTTTGACATAACGCTATTTTTCTT
>JAREAI010000385.1:0-2574 GCA_029240435.1 Nitrososphaeraceae archaeon
ATGGGTATGGCTGCAAGTTGATTAAATAGACTTGAATAGCAAATCCTATATCTTCAGAAGAGGAAAAGAAAAATTCTTAAAGTCAGAATTATATGTCTCTACTATGTTGGCTGAGTCATACGAAAAACGTTATCGACTAATTATATTACCACTAGCTATACCAATATTAGCTTTAGTTTTTAGTGGTTTTATGAAAATACCAACTCTATACGGGGAAGAGCAGTATTCCTTTATTACAAAATGGGGAGATATAGGTAGCGAGGATGGACAATTCGTACAACCATTTGGTGTTGCTGTTGATTCTTCAGGAAATAATGTGTATGTAGCTGATAGTCGCAATAATCGCATACAAAAGTTCGATAGCAATGGTACTTTTATAACAAAATGGGGAAATACAGGTAGCGAGGATGGACAATTCGTAAAACCATTTGGTGTTGCTGTTGATTCTTCAGGAAATAATGTGTATGTAGTTGATAGTGACAATCATCGCATACAAAAGTTCGATAGCAATGGTACTTTTATAACAAAATGGGGATTTGAAGGCTCAGCTGACGGACAATTTTTTTCTCCACTTGGTGTTGCTGTTGATTCTTCAGGAAATAATGTGTATGTAGCTGATACTAGCAATAATCGCATACAAAAGTTCGATAGCAATGGTACTTTTATTACAAAATGGGGAAATAGAGGTAGCGAGGATGGACAATTTGTTTCTCCACTTGGTGTTGCTGTTGATTCTTCAGGAAATAATGTGTATGTAGCTGATACTAGCAATAATCGCATACAAGTATTTTCTTCAGCGACTCCTAGTACTTCATCATCATCTACGAATACTAATTCACGCCTTAACTAACTATTAAATAGTAATGACTAGTAGGACGAATTTAGAGTGTGTTGGTAGGAGGAAAGGTATCAAATATATAAAAAACTTATAGCATTTATTTTGAACTGAATGTATGATATGAAGTGCGATGTTAGGTCATATGTTATAGATTCTACTTTCTTTTCAAATATAACATGCGCCTTTGAATTTAATTCTTTCTTCTGCTGTTGATACTGTTGTTTGTATATTCCCTTAGTCTTATTCTTCATATGTACTTGTTCATTTTTTAGCAACTAAATTCCGTCCATCGCCAAATTCATTTCTGTTGAAAGTATTTCTTTTGTATATATAGCAGATATATCACCACCATACAACCAATCGATTAATTATTCAAAATTGTTACTATTAATAGGTAACAACCAGCAGCAGAGTTAGCCAGTCCTAAATGTCATGGGTTTTAGAACTCGCCTCCATTATCAAATAATCTGCTATAGTTATTTAGGTCAATTACATTTATAGTCTGCTTAACAAAAAATAGATAAAACATAATCTTCTAAACATCATCTACATGGTAACAGAAATGTTATTAGCAGCCGTTGCTAATACTACCGCTTCTACACAGAATGATTTAGACATAGGAGATTATACTGGAATTGTGGCCCTTATTGCTACTGCCATAACCTTCGCTCTGACATATCGTCACGGCACCCAGTCAGAGCAGACACGCATAGCAAGAGAGACCTGGGAGAAAATTTCAGAGAATTATGATAAATTCAATGAAATAGTAGAGAAGTATAAAGAACAAGATGAGGAGATGATTAAACAAGAAAAATATAAGGATACGGATGCACAATATTATCCCAAAGAAGAATATAATATTCATGATGTCAAAAAGGAATTAGATAGAAGGTGTGAGATTCTTCTTGATCACGTAGAGTATTATGCATTCCTTGTATATCATAAACAAATTAAAGGAAAACTCACTCATATTATACCAAAAGAGTATTAGTAGTATATGAACTGATAAAGAAAATTTATGAAGAGTTATTTCAGACACAAGATCTTCCAACACAACCGATACGACCTTCAAGAGAACTTGATCCAGTAATTTATTTATAATTATTACTTTAAAGAAAGGATAAGCATAGAATGGCTGATAAAATCAAATGTTCGCATATTCTTGTTAAGAAACAAAGTGAAGCTATTGCGATACTTGAACGATTAAAAAAAGGAGAAAGTTTTGCAAATTTGGCTAGACAACTTTCTATTGACACAGGTAGTGGAAAGAAAGGAGGAGACTTAGGTATTTTTGGAAGAGGCATGATGGTAAAACCATTTGAAGATGCTGCATTTAAGCTTGAAAAAGGACAGATATCAGAACCAATCAAAACTGAGTTTGGATATCATATAATTAAGAGGGCAGGATAAAATGTAATTTCCATATTCTTTTAACCCAGTCCTTCCAGATACAAATTAATTCAATATCTTTGTATCTAATAGAATTGCACCCATTTTGTTCATTTTGCAATTGAGGTTGTATCAAATTTTTTTGACAGTAGTATCATTCTTAAGATATATGTTTGTGACTTCTTGACTAATTCTAATCCTTTAGTTGTAGCTAATACCTGAATTAATATATCTGATAGATTTTATAATATAATAGTATTCTCATGGCAATGTTTACTACAGAGATATTGTCTGTTGGAAATGAATTGCTTTCGGGTATAACTATCAATACCAATGCTCATTGGATT
>JAREAI010000099.1:0-8301 GCA_029240435.1 Nitrososphaeraceae archaeon
CTTAGATTTTAGTCAATACATGGTAAATCCTTATACCTACAAGAACTTTGAACTAACTGAAGAACCAGCTGAAGACCCAGATCCCAATGCAGCAGAATCTATTGCAGGCTTTGAACTTCAAACTCCATTTGGTAGATAATAATAATTTCTTGGAGAATTATTATCATATCTATTTATTATTTCATAGATAATATTATTGTTGGACTTGTATTCTTCTACTAAGTGTTAGTATTTGAGCCAAGACACACTGCAATGTTTCTATCTCTGTCCATAGGTTGTAATTATAAGCCCTATTATGAGACTCATGAATTTCTCCTTTCTTTTGTTCTATTCTATTATGCAATATCTCTTATAGCGATCTTAATGATAGTGTTGTTGACTGTGCGGGGAATGATGTTGGTTCATTCATATAGAGTTCGGTATATACCGTTACGTACATACAAAATAAGATTTGAAGCACCAAAGAGACAACGAGGGGGGTAGAGAGAGAAGGAGATAGCAAAGATGTCGCAAAGTTAAATTCAGATAAAGTTGCTGTAGATGAAGAAGCATATTCAGAATGATTTTCAATAGCAATTTTCTGTATACTGACTGATAAACTTACCATAACTACTCTACCGTTAATAAGAAAATTGGAGCATAGACGGATAACTTATTATCATGCTTCTATTTCGTCTGTATCACCATTATTTGATCCTACCTCATTATTTACTAAAGAAGAGCCATCGTCAAGACATACAGAATTGGCTTTGTGTTTATCATCTACCCAGCTTTTGATAAGCAATTGCACTCCATCTTGACCATGGCTTAGTTCTACTAAGTTAAGCAACCTACACCATTCATTAATTGTCTGAGCCTCTGCCAGGGCTCTTGCTTTATCATAACCTTTCTTAGATCGCTCATCTTTGTTTAGTTCACGATGAGTGAGGGATATGTCTTCATTAGGACAATTAGCATTGCTTTTGGAACTAGTACCTGAGATTAGGCCTGGATAAGTTCCATTACTTGTCAAGACATAAACAACTTTTCCATCTCGATTTAAAGTATAGCCATTAGGAATGTCATAATGTTCACCTTTACTTTTGTCACCTACCTGAACTATAATAATGCCTTTATATTCTTGAAACGGCAGCAAAATAGGCCACTTACTATCACTATTAGACTCAACTAAGTCATTTCTTCCTAATTCTATCCAATTGGAATGAGCATAAAAGTCTTGAACTGGATGTAAAAGAAGACCAAATGTTTTAGCCATTATGTCTTTGTTATGAATACTACTCACAACTTGGTCATATAGCCTATTGATATTTTCAGTGGTACCTTGGAAATCACAACCAGTCGAATGATATTTACGACCGCCAAATTCACCAATGGTCTCAGCACTTCTGTCTCCGCTGTTAACCTTAGTCAGGATTTCTGGTTGTAGGAAACTTAAACTCTTATTATTAATATCACTATGAACTCTAGGCCAGAATGCACTGACAGGTATGACCATCATCATGAAAGAAATAAGAAGAAGGAGAATTGCAAGACCAATTAATAACCTGATAAATTTGGTTTCAAATTTTACCTTAACAGTATGCAAGAGTTCCTTGAAGTAGAAAGAATTTTGATAATTCTTGGACAGCACACCTCTAGCCGAATCAATTACATACATCGTATCAGTTGCAATTATTTTGCTATTGTTGATATAACGTAATATTTGTACTCAGAAATTACTTCGTTCATAAAATATATAGGAATTGCAGGATAAACATGATTAAAATATCGCTTATATGGAATTAATTTAATATCTTGCATTTTATCACAAATATATTATGAAATATAGGACAACATTGATCTCTATAGTATAACGCAATAGAGTAAAGCTACCTGCTGTAATAATTTACTATTAGTAACACATAAAGATTTACAAAAGCTAATTCAATCACAATTAAATTCATGCAGATTAAACTATGCAAAAGACAGAAAACAAATACGATAAACCATCAGTTAAGCGCTTTGTTTCTTAATCTGTGTGACTCTGATAAATCTCAAGTTTAACAGCTGTGATAAAATGGAGCTTTTAGCTCAATAATTAGCGATTTAGTATGATTGACTTGTTTGCGATGGTGAAGGCATTATATTCATAGTATGTATATTGTGTTTCTGAACTAGCTTAGATACCCGCTGCTGAGAAGCATAACTAGAATGCAAACTAAATTGATGCGATTGTTGCTGATTTATTATTATCAAGTGCAATTTCCCAATTTAGTCTGTCGTTGTCATTAATCTTAAGTTGTCTTACTTCTGCTATCGGTATAGTTATTATCATAATACATGATGAGAAATTTAGATGAGATTTAGTTGAAACAGTAGTGTAACTTCCTCTATCTTGCTGTTAAATATCATATCTCTCTCATATAACTTGCCATAAATCCATCTAGTATTGGATAGAAAAGTCTACTACAAAAGCTATAGCTCTTGTAGAGAGAATAATAATATGCAAGCACAAGTTGTCAAAGCAGTAGGTAAGCAAGTAGATATAGAAGATCCAGCATACAGGAACTATGCTGGTACACGTTTTCAATCCATAGTAGGAATGTTGATATTTGATATTGTTACTATAAAGAGGAATGCTGCAGTACTACAGAGATATGAAAATAATCGTTGCATAACTACAACTAAGCTCCTAAGGGGTTGCATCAAGAATAATGGGTATTATTGAGAGTTTCGGACCAACTGCAGCTACTATAGGCGGTGGCTTCTTTGTAGGTATTCTTATTGGATATGCCTTGAAGAAAGTAATTAAAATAGCTGCTGTTATAGTTGGATTATTCTTTGCTGGATTAGCATACCTACAATATCATCAGATAGCTAACATAAACTGGAATAAACTTCAACAGATATCAGAAGTTGCTATTACAACACTTTCAAATGCAATAACACAGATCTCAGGTATTAGTGGCGGCGATGGCCATGCTACTGCAACAGCCTCCTCATTAACAATGACTAGCATTGGTATTCCTCTCACAGGTAGTATGTCAACAGGATTTGTGATTGGATGTATGAAAGGATGATTCGACAATGACAAGAAGAAATAATGAATTTCTTTAAAGTAAATGAGCATCTAGTATAAACAATGAATTCTTTGATAGAGAATGAATATACAATAAAATATTAGAATTTGATTGAGAGTAACGTTACTGTTGTAATTAGATTTATCTTGGTGTGAATCTGCAGCTTTTGATATGATCAACTGTTTAATTATCTTCTGTTACGATGTTTTTTGATCTTTCACTTTTGGGAATCATTTGAAGGTGATGGTTTAACATCTTCTTTACCTGTAGTAAATGACCATACCTTGTCGGCTTCTAATGAATTACCTGTCATATCTTTTGCATCTTTAGTTATGGTAGCTGTATACTTAGTAAGGGGTTTAAGAGGATTCGATGGCGATGGCTTAAATATTGCATTTCCTCCTTCTAGGGTTACCGTTACGTCTAGGCCAGAATTAGTATCGTCTTTTAATTTAAATGTCTGTGAGTTAATAGTTGAACTATTCATCAACTTATTGAATGAAGCTGTAACAGATGTGTCTATGGGAATTCCAGTTGCAGTGTCCTTAGGATTTGTGATATATATATTTGGTTTACTACCAGTGTCTTTTCCCCAGAGTTGCGTTATCAACGTACCACCCAATGCTAACGCTCCTGATATAGCTGCAACAAATACTGTAGTAAGTCGCCCAGTTTGATCTGGAGAAAATATGTTAGCGGAAATAGCAAATACTAATAGAACAAAGCCTACTAAGGCGAATAATCCCAATAGGACTGCTTTAGAGTTATAGCTTACTTTTTCTCCTGGTAATTGCTCTTTATCTGACAATCCTTGATAAAACCTGAGAACAGATATATTAATTATCTTCTTAAGTTTGGGTGTGGAATCTTCTACTATCTATCCTTAATTACCCTCTTCCCCATAACTGTGAAATTAAAGTACCACCCAATGCTACTCCTCCTGATATAGCTGCAACGAAAACAGCATTAAGCTGATCAAGCGATTCTCCACGCTCAACTTTCTGGGCATCATTGAGCTTTTTATAACTTTCAGTATCCGGATTATATTTATCTCCTGTGACAATAATAGCATACGTTAATATCGCAAATCCTACTAAAGCAAAAAGCCCATAAAGAACTATTTTGGCATTACTGCTCACTATATCAGTTGCTGTTGTTTTGGGAACTATAAGATCCTTAAACCTTTCATATAATAGGTCTTTTATTCCTTTTCCTTTTTTATCATTTGACAATTATATAGATAAACAAAATATCGTAATATATTAAATTTAGGATACAGAGAAACAAATAATATTATGCTCATAAAATACTTTGCAAAACAAAACGAATAGGGTTAGTTACATGTATTATTATATCCAAGTTCCTGTGTTTTCATCATAACTATTATCATTCTGATGGGTTAATTTCTACTTCTTATCATTCGCTGATAGCGGTCGTAATGATGATGTCCTAATAGCTACAGGAGCAGCAGGCTGCTATAATATCATTTGCTAGTTTTGTTGTTAACTTATTGTAAAGCTTTTCAGATTCTTCTAATATCAAAGCAGTATAGATATCATTAAATGATTGCTGTTGATGCGGCTGTCGTCCTGACAACATTAATGAAGGATAGTTAGATCCATAGCTAATAGTAGTATTATTTGAATTATCATGTATTACAAAGTTATATAATTCAGGGTTCATCCTTAATGATTCAATTACAGGGAGAGTAGCAAATTTTAAGATTAGTTTACCATTCGATAAAACACTTTTCACATTTTCTTCAGCTTCTTGTTTTATCTTAAGATATTCTTCATTATTGTTCTTAAATTGAGTAACAAAATTCTCTATCATTGCCTTTTCATTGTAGAGCTTTCTTATCTCTTCTTTCTCTTATACAAGATATGCGATAAGAGGTTAAGGCTTTTTTTTGTGTTTCTATTTGATTATTGAAGTACGCCATAGTTCTGTGTGATTGCTGTTTATCAAATTCTAACGAACTTACTTCTCTCTTGAGTCTTTCATATCTGCATTGAATATCTGGTAGGTCAGTATTTGCAATTTTAAGAAGGTTAATAACATGCCGTGCACTCATACCTGCAGCTTTAGATAATTTATATAATCTTAGAAAAGGCTCAAGATTACCTTTAGTCTCTTCATAAGCCATATTCAGATTATGTTGTTGCTTTAGCTTCCAATATTCTTTGTGGAATTTTGTTGCCTCTGACTCTTTCAGATTTAATGCGATAGCTACTTCTAATGGAGTCTTTCTATCAGAAAAGAGTTTGTAGGCTTGAGTCGAAAGAGATAATTGTTGTTGCTGCAGTTGTTCTTGATTTTGGTTCTTCTCACCATCATCTTGTTTTATTCCTTCTTCTCTTGCTGTCTTATCTTCAACTGCCTTGTTCAAAATAACTCCTATATCACGTGGAGATATTCTTACCTCTTTACATATTTCACGATAAGTCTTACCCTGATTGTAAAGCTCTCGTACAAGTCTTTCTCTTTCCTGTCTAGTTGATATCGTCATCTTTTATATCTTCAAGAAATATAGTATGATGGAAGCTTAAAGCTGTTTCTTCTTGTTATCATTTGATACCAGTTTTGTTATCATTGTTATCTCTTCGTTACCTCTGCTATCATCTGTTTTCAACTGTTACCAATACACAGTATTTGAATTCAAAGTATCTGTAATAATCCTGACATATATGTACTAAATATTATTACAATTTCCTTTGAAATTAGATCTCGACATAATATAGACATTATTTGTTTCCTTTCATACAAATTGTTTTGTACTTATTGCATTATCAAATAACTCCACTAATACGATCCTTATATTTTAATTTCAAAAGTTGATTACTTTGAACTGCACATATGCTAATGCATGAATCATTTGTCAGACTTTAGACTAAAGTTTCATATGCGAAAGTATCAGAATGTCTAAAACGGTAGATCCCTTTCGAAATTTCATTTTGTTATTGTCGTTGGCATATTGAGATAACAGCTATTGAAGTAAAAGAAGTATGTATAATATCCCCGGTATCGCCGGAACTACAGGGTTAAGCGTGAATTATCCATTTTTCGCCGGTGATATATGAATTATTGGAATATAATATCCCCGGTGATATCACCAGCTGCTTTGGGCTAAAATTGAGCATGATTTTATATTCGCCGGGGATTCCGGAGATACCGGCGATAATTTACATATCTTCACAGATTTGCTCTAAATGATATATCAGTAAAATCATCATATCAATAAGTGATGATATAGTCTATAATTAATTGGTACACGGTGATAATAACAGATTCAGTTTGATCAACCTATGGAATTTTCAATAGAGTTATAGCATTATATGAAAGATAGAAGGACTCATGGGGTTTGGGTCCAGCACGTAAAGGGTTCAATGGTTTGCTTAATTGATATTTCAATCACATTATCGATAAACGAAAAATACACACGATCATGTCTTTAATTCACAGCTCGCGTTATGTCCTGCTGCTTCTTGACCTATTCCGTGTATATGTTTGCTTCAGACTTTATAGAAAAATGTATGACCAAGTATTGCTTACTTATTTTCTATGGTCGAAAGAGATGGACAACTACGCGAAGAAAATATTTCAGCAACCGGTTTAAGTCCTTTTAGATCTAGTCTGTATAGGATGTTGTGGATTGCTGCTCTCTTTTCATATATTGGTGGAGCTATGTATGATGTCGGAGCTTCGTGGTTAATGACTTCACTTGCTCCAAATCCTTTATTCGTTTCACTTCTCACGACAGCGACTACTCTACCAATTTTCCTCTTTGCTTTACCATCTGGGACATTATCTGATATCTTTGATCGGCGTAATATACTCCTTATTACTTGTGCATACATGTTTGTAATATCTACAATACTAGGAATGCTCGTGAACTTTTTTTTATGGATACTGTTGAGGTAAAGGCAAGGATGTGAACGTCTTAATGGTGAGGAAGATGCTCGGTAGAGTATAATTACGAACCTGTAGATGAGCGATGAGCTAAGGAAATTTTACGGAAAACTGGAGTCAAACCAATGTTAGTACTAAGAATGGCACGGGACCAAATGAAAATGATCGCACAATGGAATCAAGATATATCAAGTTAGAAATTGTGGATGAATTTAAATAATTTGCAAAAGATACATATTTAATTGAGCAGAACAAAAAATATTGAATCTGTTTTTAAAATTAAGTATGAAATGAAATATTTGTTCTTCGGATTTATAATTGCTATAGCTGTAGCTATCGTGTTTATACATATAATACTATTTATTATTGATGGCGACAGATACATGGGCACAACCTCAGCAGTTTTGTTGGGATCATCTACCTGTATATCCTTGTTTATAATACTTTCAAATCCCAGAAAAATAGAAGTTCAGAAATTTAAGCTCGTTTTCGTAGGAGTAACTCTCTGGTTCCTTGGTGAGTTTTCCTACACGTATTATCAAATTGTATTAGATACGGATGTTCCATACCCAGGTGTCGGGGAAATTTTCTATGTTGCAGGCTATGGACCTCTAATTCTATTTACCTACAGATCATTTAAGACTATAAACCGAGACGGATTAATAAAACGTAGGGTGATTGCGTTTGTAGTAATACTCGCATTTGTAGTACCTGTAATATCAACTATCCAAATTTTTAGCCAGGAAGTAGATTTTCAATCCCAGTGGCCTGATATTGCGCTTAGTACCATATATAACTATGGCGATATTGTTTTGCTATCTCTTTCGATTCTCATTCTAACGAAGTTACCTAGAAATAACCCTTATATCTATCACTGGATATTATTTACCTCTTTCCTGATATTAACAACTATCACAGATCTCATCTATACATATATAGCGATTGTTGATGAAGAATTTCTTTTAAAGACTGAATTGATATGGGAAGCGATGTGGGCGTTCGCCAATCTATGCATTCTTGCCTCATTATTTTGGTATTACAAACTTATTCATATATTAAGCGAAAACTCGGAGAATTCAATGACAGAAGACTATGTAGCAAAATATCGGAACAATATTTCGATCAAAGACAAAGGTGAACTTCCTGAAGAGGATCAATTGCATACAGAAAACATACAAGATTTCAAATTGGTTGAGAATCGTATTGATGAAATAATAAAAAGCACAAAAGGCGAGATCACTATTTTATTCTGTAATATAAATACCTTGAAAAGAAAAGAAACACAAAGTATCCTAAAATTTTTGAAGAAAAAAACAAGGTCAAATATTTTAGT
>JAREAI010000100.1:0-11247 GCA_029240435.1 Nitrososphaeraceae archaeon
AAACAAAACAAATAAAGATCCAAATAACTTTGAAGTAATACTTTTAACTCATCCTAACATAGTTGATTCAAAAAACCAACCAACAAATGAAGGCCAAAGATTTCCATTTACTGGAACAATTCATGAAATTGGCAGCGATATACAAAGAATAAAGCAGATGGGGGTGGGCCATATAATATTTGGATACAACTTCGTACCTATAGGTAGAGATGTTGATAATATGATTGACAAAACAAAGCAGCTCTCAAAGTTTGCTAAATAAAAAGTGAATAATATTAATAATAACAATGTAATGAATTAATCGAAGATCATTCATTCATTGATTCATTCTTCCAAGTTATTATCTTTTGTGGATATATGATTATAACATATTCTCCGATACCAATTTTTTGATAATGATAATATTTTTCTGAGAATAGTTTATGATCTTTTTCTAATAATGATAGTTCATTTTGTTGCTCTCCTTTTTTATTACTAATTAACGATGCTCTTCCCTGAATAATAAAGAAATTTTAGTAACGGAATCTCATCGTCTAGAAGCATACGCTTTTCAATTCTATCTTATAATTTACAATTGGCCATGTCTGATATTTTGTTGTTCCGTAGGTCAATGCAGTATTCTCTCTGGTAACCAAAATGAAAGTAAGGACGATCCTTACTATCGTAGAGATATGTTCTATTGTTGTTAGTGTGTGAAGAATAGGATGAGGCAGAAGAAGAAGAAGAAGAAGAAAGAAGGAAGAAGAAGAATAGTGCTAAAGTAGAAGAAGAATTTGCATGAATTTATTCGAGCCTATAAAAAGTAAAACTTACTTATTCTACCTTTTCTTTTTGTCACTTTCTCAGTATGTTTTGACTGTAGGTTTACTAAAGTTACTCAAATCCTTTAAGAACACTTATTTCCTTTACCTCTTTTTATAAGTTCAAAGTATATGTGTAATACTGCGGTATTTTTTGGTGAAGAACTTGCCAAATATGGGTTTGGTAAATCACATCCATTGAATTCAGATAGAATCTATGCATTTTGGTCAAAGTTTACTGCCTTAGAGCTTGATAAATCTACTCAAATTCGAATAGAAAAACCAGATACAGTCAAGGAAGAAACTATACTCGAATTCCATGATAAAGATTATGTCGAATTCATCAAGAAAGCTTCAAAACATGGAACTGGTCTTCTCGATCTCGGCGATACTCCTGCATTTAGAGGTGTTTTCGAAGCTTCTTCCTATGTAGTGGGCACAAGTATCAAAGCATTGGATTTAGTAATGAAGAGAACAGATGGAATATTGCATGCGTTTAATCCTATTGGAGGACTTCATCATGCAAGAAAGGGTTCTGCAGGAGGATTTTGTGTCTTTAATGATATAGGTGTGGTAGCCATGATGGCGCGAAAAAAGTATGCTATAAACAAAATAGCCTATGTGGATATAGACGCGCATCATGGCGATGGAGTTTACTATGAATTCAAAGATGATCCCATGCTCTTTATTGCAGACATACATGAGGATGGTCGGTTTCTATACCCTGGTACTGGCACTGAATCGGAAATAGGATCAGGTAAAGCCAAAGGTACCAAATTAAATATACCTTTGGAGCCCAATTCCGATGATAATGATTTTATTGCTGCATTTGATAAAGTCGAAGAATTTATCGATAGTATTGCAAAGCCTGAATTGATCATTTTACAATGTGGTAGCGATTGTATAAATGGTGATCCATTAACACATTTGAAATATACCTCAAAAGCACATAGATATGCAGCGGACAAATTACATAAGCTCTCACATAAGCACTGTGATGGAAAGATAATTGCATTAGGCGGAGGCGGATATAATCAAAAAAATATTGCAGACGGATGGACAGAAGTTGTGAGCTCATTTATTGGCAGTATACAATAGAGCCCGACCTTTGAAATAACTACCTATAACTTGCAGATCTATAACGTTATTCTTTTTCTAACGGTAATTCGGAGGATTCTTTTCTGAATAATTTAGAAGTATTTCAATACTATGGTCTTAATTCCATGCCATATTTAGATGCTAATCTAGCGAGCTTTTGTTTTTGTTCGTTATTAAATGGCGGGGGCTTTATACTGTTGTTAGTAATTTCCAAGCCTACTCTATGCTACTATATTTATTATTCCAAAAATGAGGTTCTTAAAAATTAGATGTGACAATATCCTTGAAAAAGTTCTGAATTGGCTAATGTAGGATTCGCTTTTCTCCAAATTATCTCATCTCTAATCTGTAGCTTTTCAATCTTAGAGATCTTTGACAAATATTTGTGATCATCATGATTAGACAGGTAATCTTCCACTACATGGCTATCGATCCCACGCCATATCAGTATACCGTCAGCAACCTTTGTGGCTATCGATAGCGTAGCCATCACAAGGCGATCTGATGGCGGATTGTAGTTTATTCTGCTGTAATTGTATGTTATTGTTGGATATACGACATATCTAATGGGTTCATTATCAAATATTCTTGCAAATGTTAAGAGATCTTTTTCTAGGTTTGTAATGTTATAATAACATGCACTCGCTAGAATTACACCATCTATAAATTTGCTGTACTCGGAGATCTCAGTTTTAGTTCCTTCACCCTCGAAATATATAACAGGATAAAACTGTACATCTTCTCGCTTCTCATGTAATGCCTTAGAGAGGTTTGAGTATTTCATATAGTCAATGTTCCTCCAGAATTTTGTATCATTCCGAGTGCTTATCCAATTAAAGTCATCTATAGTAAATCCCTTAAATGATCTGTGCTCATCTTTGAGATCGTTAAAATAATCTATCCATCCATCCCAATCATAGTTTCCATCAGGGCCGCCTTCTGATGGTGGCAGCAGAATTATCAATATTTTTAGGTCGGTCTTATCAGATGATTTTAGTAATTTCTCTACTGCTCTTTTGACCTTTGAATCGTTAAAGTCATTCATTACAAAGTAGTACTCGCTGAAACCCTGTTCAAGGAGTGCTTTTATAGCTTTTTCTTGTTTGCTACCTTGAAGTTCTTCAAGAGGCATTTGATAAGGATCCCACGCTCCAATGTCGGTATTACTTTTTGCTAATAATTTTGTCATCATCATAATACTTTTATTTTCTTTTTGCGGTGGTGTATCTTTTGTAATAGTAGTAGTAGAAGATGAAGAATGAGATGGAGACAATGACAATTGCTGGTGCTGGTGCTGCTGCTCCAAGGTGGTGGCCTTTGCGTAGTAAGAAGAAAACTGCAATAACATGAGCAGAACTAAAATTATTATAACTGATTCTGCTAGAATCACAGCTTTAAGCAAGTTTGGTGTTGCTTGGCTTAATCTCATATATTATCTGATAAATTAATATTAGATGATCAAAAAGTCTACTTTATACACATGGAGGAATTGCAGAGCATTAACCGCAAATTACCATGTGCTTGTCCATTACTAAATACTATTGCTGTTGGCATACTAAACCCTTCATTTCATCAATATAGGATAACAGTGATAATTTTTGGTGGTATCTTGATTATCCGCATACATCATATATATTATATTCTTTGGTGAGTGTCCAGTAGTAAATAAATATTTTTTTATTTACCTATTGAAATATAAAGATAAAACTGGCAAGCCCACTTTACATCTACAAATTTTACAATTAAATCTGATTGTAAAGGTCAAAATAAGACACTAGCCGAAATGTCTGAAAGAGATAGTAGGTAAAATAACGCATAACTCTTAAATAATTCCAAAAAGAAAAAAAGTTCTGATACATCTGATCAAGTAACAAATTGTTTTTGCTTCAAGCTAGTTAACTAATATTATTCTCACTACCAGCCAGATGACCAACTTGACGTCCATTAAATGACAGCAAACTGAAGTTTTTAAAATACTATCCCATTATTGGCTATTAGAAATAATGATGCGAAGTGTAATTGTTTGTTGCTATATGACAAAGGAACACTATAAAAATATAATAAAAATCATATCATCTTCCCAAAAGGAAAATAACTAACTTTAGAAAAGCTAGATTAGCGAAGAAATAGAGTACGAGAATTACAAGACGATATTCTCAGTATGAGAAATAACGCAAATCTTCAGGTAACCTTTTTGAGCTGTTTTTAGTCATGGTTTCAGAGAATATTGATTACTCTCTCTATATATATTTGACAATGTCTACAACACTTATCTAAATACAATATCTTTATTGCTCCATGCTCCTTTATGCGAATTCTCACTCATCATTTGGTGACAGCTCTTGGCTCCATTTTAATACTATTGATGGATTGCTATCTTCTCCTTTCAAATCTGTTAAGTTGCATTCTAAGGCTTTCTTTCTCATCTGATGTTCTTGAGTGCTAACATGCTTTTCAACATCTTCTTCTATGATC
The DNA here is from genome assembly GCA_029240435.1 of Nitrososphaeraceae archaeon. Lineage (GTDB taxonomy): Archaea > Thermoproteota > Nitrososphaeria > Nitrososphaerales > Nitrososphaeraceae > JAJNBK01. The sequence continues at coordinate 4,374 of JAREAI010000100.1, forward strand.
ATTATTTCACATGTATTGCATCTGACGTGAATGATTTGGTTGCTCTTGGTCATTGTTATAAATTTCTGATTGATTATTATTATATCTTGGTTCTTCTATTCATCCTATGGATTATCATTCTTACGAGTTAGTTTCTGCCTATTATTTTATTATTATTATTAGCTGATAATGTAGTGATGGTGGTTATTATTATTATGATGATGATAATAATAGTAACAATGACTAATCGCTTCTTTATATGTAATAAACTGTAAAAAGATGTAGCATCAAGTAGAACTGAAGATGAAAAACCTCATCTAGCCAACTATTTGAGTATAGACAAAGAATTATCATCTGCTCGAAAGAATGATTGTATTTGTGACAATTGTGGTAAATCCTTCTCTACCATAGAAGAATTCCCTACTCATTATAAGACTATCATCCTGGATCACCCTATTGCCTTAGTACATATTCTTGACTCATCATACCAATCCTATCGAAGGAGCGAGTTTTGCAGCTTGATGTCCATTACTGATGATGGTGGTGGTGGTGGTGAAATCAAACATCTTTCTAATTGAGCTATCTTTGGGGCATCGAATGATTGATTGATTTTTCAATTCGTCACTATCCTTAATTACGCATATGACTTACACATTTTGAAAACCTGACAAAGATTTCCTTTCTGGACAAACTAGCCAGATAGTATAAAGAGCTCATTACAATTCTTGGGATGTTGGCCTTATTAATATCTCATTGACATTAACATGATTTGGTGTTTCTATTGCATATAAGACCGCATTTGCTATGTCCTCTGACTGTAATATTTCCATATTCTTAAAAGCTTGTATAAATCCTTTCATAGATTCATCTGTTATTGACTCCGGTAGTTCTGTTGAAACACCTCCTGGTTCAATACATGTAACTCGTATGTTATACTTTGGACCCAATTCCATTCTTAATCCTTCGCTAAATGCAGTAATGGCATGTTTTGTTGCACAGTAGACACTTCCTCCAGCAAATACTATTCTCCCTGCAACCGAAGAGATATTGACTATATGTCCTGATTTTTCATCTAACATATATGGGATTACAGCAGAAGTACAGTATAGGACTCCTTTGATATTTACATCGATCATCCGTTCCCATTCTTCCACCTTGCCATTTTTGAAATAACTTAGCGGCATTAAACCAGCATTGTTAATTAGAATATCAACTTTTCCCCATTTTTTAACTACGGCATCAACAAATGAATCACAATCTGATTTGTTTGTAACATCAAGTTTTCGAACAAAAATTTGTTCCCCTTTATTGTTTTTGTTCTTGATAATTTGCGCTTCTAATTCTTGCAATCTGTCTGTGCGCCTTGCTCCCCCTGCCACTCTTACACCAGCTTTTGATAAAGCTAAAGATGTAGAATACCCTATTCCACTACTTGCCCCCGTCACTATTGCAACTTTATTTTCCAACATTTCAATAAGATGCCACAATATAATTAAAGAACGTACTTATTGATATTGTCTCAAATTTGATACAATAGATCAGAAATAACATAAAGTTACTACTCACCATGGGAAGGTGGTAGGGGAGTAATAAGGTAAAAACAAAAATTCGTATATTCGCACGCTTTTTTTGTATGATATATTCTGGATAATTCTTAGCGGATATAATATCTAATATTTTTTTCTTACTATCATCCTATGGTTGAGAGATTTACAACCTTATCTACTTAAGATACGATCATATCATTAAGGAAATATAAGTAAGATATTTGTGAATGTATTCCACACACACACACACACACACACACACACACAATCAAGGTCTACTTGACAATAAAGAACCTGATAGATTATTATTATTATAGTAGCAATAATATAAAGAACCAGGAGGCGTTATTCTCAATTGAATTTTTTTAGAAAATTTATAAAGAATACCAATAGTAAAAAACTACAGACAGATTCAGATGCAATTTTTTCATTATCTTCAACATACATTAGCTTGGAAACAAAATTAGGTCTGAAAAGCACTGGAAGATGTGCTATTTGTGTCGAAAAGATTAGTGGAAGTAATTTTGATGAATTGAAACGATATATTGATAGCTTTCTTGATTCAATTAAAACTAACTTTGAGCTTTCTTATAGTACCCTTATTGACAAATATGATTATCTTTGGATAATAATAGATGCTAAAAGAATAGAAGATATTGTAGCATGCGTAACTGCAGTAGGCGAGACTATAGAAGAAAGAGGGTTTTCTGATCAGTTACTATCAGCAGTTATTGAATTTAGTAGTGATGGTATCGAAAATCCGTATTATTTAATTTATAACTATAAACTTGATAGTTTTTATCCTTTCGTTCCTACTAATACTACTATTAATCAAAGAAGAAGAAATAATCAAGCAGAGATGAAAATTATGGCCGCTGTTACAGATGATAAGTTGCCATTTGAAAAAGATATGACTCGTTGGTATCCTATTTGGGATCTACCTCTTTGAGTATTCTGCAGTCGCATAGAATAATATTTCATTAGAAATCCATATCCTGAGCAATTTGCAAAACAGGTAAATGACCTTACAAATAATATTTACATATAATATACTAAAGTTATAACTACAACAAGTTTTCTTTATAGTTATCTATCTCTCATTCTTTCCCTTCACACAAGGAACACTTACCGTATTGAAATGGCATTCTACAGCTCATTCCCTCCTCGTCGCAGTCGTATAGGATTCCACATTTTTTACACTGATGTAGGCAGATCTGTGTTGTCTGTGCGATTAAATCCAACATTTAAAGCATACTTACATACATTTTAAGCCAAACTATTAATTTGTATAGTCGCTAAGCTTATGACAATTAAATTGATATTATAAATAGAAAATTGTTTGTATATTATTAGAAAGATAAAATGACACTTTTTGAAAAATTCTTATCAGTAGCTGTTTTCCCTGAGCCTCTATCTTGAATATAGCCAGTCATTAGCTAAATAACACACTTGGCGATCCAATAGTATCTTTTAGTTTGTTCTTGCAGTTAATCTCTAGCCAAAAGTTGTTCCATAAGGTTTGAGAGCTAGGTTATAGCACAAACACCCACCAGCGAATCAATCATATCATGAATAACATCAAAGGTTGAATTCAGGTAGATATTAAAAATATTGTTTTCACAATTTGCTGCTTTGTCGATAGTATTATATATGATAATAAAATTATACACTTTTTAAAGAGTCTCCTCAGCTTCATTAATGAAGAAGAAGTGATGAACAAATATTACCTCCTGGGATTTTCTATTCTTCTTCTATTTTTCTTCATTTTATTTTCTCTAATGGTTTCACCGAAATTCAATCATAATGCAAACTCACTACTTATAAGTAAAGATACATATGCTTTTCTGAAGATTAACAATTCACATTATCCTGCTTTTAATCAGTTTATGATACTATTAACTCAGTATGGAAGAGAAGTAGTTTGGTCTATTGCGATAATACTCTTATTTATAATTGGAGGTTGGACAGGCAAAAAGACAGCTGTAGTAATGGGATTAGCTATGCTTGTTCTTATACCAGTAGTTAATGCAGCAAAAGAAATTGTGGCCAGACCTAGACCAGCAATTATCTACCAGACAGATTTCTTAATTGCAGCAGATTCAAAATATGCCTTTCCATCGGGCCACGCTACGATAGTATCTGCTGGTGCAGCGGTAGTCTTAATGTTATATAGGGACTCGGCAAGGAAACTTGCAATATCTTTATCATTGACTATAGAAGCAGCTCTTGTCTGCTTTTCCAGAGTATATGTTGGTGGTCATTATCCTTTGGATGTATTTGGTGGTATATTTCTGGGAGTTGGGACGGCTCTGCTATTCATAAGCGTCACAAACTATGGAGAAGTTGTCATGCTAATATTAAAGAGGATATCAAGGAAATCGTAAGATCAAAGAATATCCTTACTAATGTATAACAACAACAACAATTATCTGTGGTCTAAAATGCCTATTGAAAAAAGAAATTCTTAATAAAATCTGTTATTGATAAGCTACAATTAAAGGATTGCAACTCATTTAAGATCTGCAGTTACAATATTCCTGGTAATGATTATGACCGCTTATTGTCTTTTTTTATTTCCATTTCTTTTCATAAAGGCATCAACTCTATAGTTATTATTTTACCTGGGAATATCTGTAGAAATCTTCTTTAGATATAGTGTCCTTGTTGTATCTAAATAAATTGAATTTCTAAAGCTATCCTTAAATAACCAATATTTTTTGCAAAATCCATTGCGATATAATGCATCTTCTCTCCCTTTATTCCTAATAGCATGAACTTTTTTTTAATTACATACATTCCCTTTAATCTCCATGTAGATGCAAATTTGCGAAAAGAAAAGCTAACGCAAAAGTCAATATTAACACGAATCCTATATTGTAGGATGCGAATTTTTATAACATGTGAAATAAAAAAGTGATTAAGACTTTTGCTTTATTCTTCTTCTTACTCCTCGTCTCCTTCTCATCATCATCATTGGATAACATTGCATCTTTAATCAATCGATCTTGATATTCAGCTTGGTTAGTGTTGGAATGCACTATAATCTTCTATAGTAATTTTGTTAATAACTAGAAATAAAAATAAATTCACTGGAGATAGATATAGTTAAGACAAACTTGGAGAAGGAGGAGTGATGATATATGAGTGTGTATGTACGATTCATAAAGCCAACATAAATTATATATTATATATTATATATTAACAAGAATTTGATTCTTTATCGTGTTTGAGAATGTTAATGATTATGTTGTTGCAATATGCCTAGCATGGATAATAGTAATAATTTATTTTATAATAATAACTAGAGAAGTAATGCTGACATTGGGAATAATATTTCCGATATTGATAATGTTACTCAAAGAACATGAAAGTAAGTCAACTCATAGAAAATAACAATACTTTCTGTGATAGTTTAGTGAAATAGGTGTATCTCAAAATAGATCATGGCTTATAATGTAGCAATATTAACATCTAAAGTATTGATAAGTATAGATACATGAACTATAATATTAATTCTTCTTCTTGGAGAAAACTATGGCTTTTGAAGAATGCAAATGTGCTGGGATATCTATCTGGATATTATTAGGTATAGATATAGCAGAAGTCATAGTATCTCTACCACACATCTGGCAATTTGACATTGTTTGCTGACGATCATGATCATATGGGAGATGGCAGAGGATGCTCTTGCATCATTCATTGTTTGGTTTGGTATTACTGTATTACAAAACTAAAAAAAAGTAAACTTTACACTGCAATTCATCAGATCAAGGTACAAAAGCGCATTTATGCAACGGTTAAGCTCTGAGGACAAACTATCTACAAATAATCCTATTATTTTAAAGAGTTTGTCAATGATAAATATATGCCGTACTATACGATAATAACTTTGTTAATTATGAAGAGTTGAACTGCACATTATGATTGCAATATGTTTTTATTTTTTAGATAATTTCTCTGCAACCTTCCAACCAAATTTAATAACATATGGAGACATAAAGGTTGTAATTATAGTCATAGCACCAACCATTGGTAGTAAGAAAGAACCTGTTACACCTACATCAACACCACCCTTTGCAACAACAAGTGCCAGCTCACCCCCAGAAGAAGATAAACCAAATCCTGCTCTAAGCGATGTGAGTGTACTAAAACCCTGGTATTTTGTAGCCAAGAAAACAGTAAAGAATTTGGCAGCGAGAGATACTGCTACTAAAACAAGAGCAGGCACTATGAAGAGTAGAAGAAGAGTAACATCCATTAAGGCACCCACAGATACAAAGAACAAAGCAGCAAACATATCTCTAAGTGGAGTTGCTAAGACCCTTGTAACGGCATGTGATTTTGATTCAGCAATTAATACTCCTGCAAAAAAAGCACCTGCTGCAACAGATATTCCTATCTGGTAAGCTACAAAAGCCAAACCAAAAGCTACACCCAACATAGCAACTACTAAAACATCATGCTGATTTGTCCTGCTCACATAGTCAACTAACTTCGGTACTGTCTTTGAACCAATTACTAAAACGCCAGCTATGAATGCAATAGTTATCCCAATAGAAAACCCTATGTCTATAAAAGATAAATTACCTGTAGAGGCTACTGACTGCAAAATCGCCAACATAGAAATAATGATTATATCTTCAATTATTGCAACACCCAAAATAAGAACAGAAGCTTCTTCTTTTATCATGTTCAGCTCTTCTAATACTCTCATTACAATGACAGTACTTGTTACAGAGATTGCTAATGCTAAAAATAGACTATCAAAGAAAGAAAAATTCAAAGCAACCTGTCCTACAAGATAACCAGCTAAGAAGGTGCCAAAAGCTTCAGATATAGCAATTATAAACGCCTTTCTACCTATACTCCTTAGCTTTTCAATAGGAAATTCCATTCCTACTACAAACAAAAGCAATATTATACCAATTTCTGCAAATAGATTTAAAACTTCGACATTAAGGATAAAGCTAAAGGGAGGAGTATAAGGACCTATTATTATCCCTGCGCCAATGTATCCAATAACCATTGGTTGTTTAAGCTTAAATGAGATTAAAGCCATGGCAGATGCAACGATCATAATGACAGCAAAATCCTGTACTACCTGTCCTATCTCAATTACCATGACCGTATGCAGATAAAAAAGCGCCATATGGTTATAATATATCTATCTCTGTGAAAGGAATTTAATTTGGATCAGACCAAGATATTTTAGTAGTATATTTTTGGCGACATGTTTTATTAATTCGATGACTTGACTATGAATTAGTATATCTTAAAATCAGTAGTCAAATAAATAGATAAAACTTCAGTGAATCAATAGAAAAAAACTGGAATACCTGTGTCTTATT
>JAREAI010000386.1:0-2553 GCA_029240435.1 Nitrososphaeraceae archaeon
TAACATGAAACAGACATATATGAAGATGACTAATATCTTATTTTAAAATTAAACTATATAATTATCTAACATTTAGTCAAGGTGTAACTTAGAGTAAATGGTTTTTTAGTTGAAATCATATCTGCTTGGTCCCATCAATGAAAAGGATTCAATGCTTAATAACTATCTTCTTTAACATTTTGTTTTGTAGACAAATATTAATGTAGAATGAATTCTACGAATATATTGTTTTATTTCTTCTTGAGTTCTAGTTCATATCATGTTACAAGTCAATAATACTATTCAAGTTTTTTCAAAAGTTGCATCATCATTCTAAAAGAAGATGTAATTCTATATGCATCACCAATATATTCAGCATATGTACCTATTACTTGTCTAATAAGACCAGCTCTAACTAATTTTGAAATAGACAAATCATCTTTGTATTGAGAAATGTAATAATCTGTTCTTTCTTTTGTACATTCATCAGATTGTCATTGATAAATTCTGAAAACTTTACAAGAACCTTCAAAATATCGCTCTGGTATCTTTCAGAGGTTCTAACTCCTCTCAAATATTCATAAAATTCAATTAACAAGTCTGAATTTGACTTGTTATCTAGTTTTCTAACTTTTTCCAATGTATCTTTCAGTTTTGTAGGCATTTCTTTGTTAGAGGACCTCCAATATTATCTTCCCCTTGCTAGTATATGAGCCCAATTGGTTAACGGGCTCGGAGGGCTTCGATCCCACGACCTGCGGTTCCGAAGACCGCCGCGATATCCTGGCTACGCTACGAGCCCCTAACATATTTAAAATCGTCTCTTATTTAATTAAATTCTTTTTTTCTGGAACGTTCGCTATAGAATATTATTATAATCTAAAGTGTTAAAAGATGGATTATATTTGAGTTAAGCTTAAGAAACTCATTCTTTTAATTGATTGAGGTAAATTTTACAATTTTTATAAGTAAATCTTGCTTGCTTATTCTTATTTTCTTCATACATTAATAATTGAAATTATTTGAGTAATTGAATAAAATTAATTTTCTATTTTAAATCAGACATTTTGTTAATTAAGAAACGAATAAAAAATAGATTACTGAGTGGCGACATGCAGAATTTTTTATCATTTTTTATCAATTTTTATAATTTGCCAACTACCTTCAATGCTAACTAGAGCTAAATGATTTGAATTTTATCTAAAAATAGAGGGATATAAACAAAAAGCACAACGTCTCGAGCTAGATGTATATAAATATTTGCAATATTTTTGAAATTTCTTGTTAAAGGTATAGCAGTAAGAATTCATTTGTTTGTATGTATCTATTATTATAGATATTCCTCATTTTCTTTATATTTCTCAGAATTACACCAATATTAATATAAAAAGGCGATTGTTAAGTATAAATAAACAACTACATTTGACGCTACATGATATAACATGTACACTCTAATTTTCTCATCTCAATATTGGAAAATTTAAAAATTTGCTGAAATAACTGCACAAATTACAAAGTATAACCTTCAATGGTTTGCGTTATCGTACTGGCATAGAGAATATTTATCTAGGTAATTTCTAATAATTAGATACTTACTTGAAAGTTTCAGAAAGGACAGCCGGGGTTGAATATGCTATTAGAGATATCATTACGCATGCAAGAGCATATGAAAAGAAGAATGGCAAAAATGTAATATATCTAAATATTGGTGACCCTGTACAGTATGATTTTCCCACTCCCGATCACATTAAAAATGCCTTAATTAAGGCAGTTCAAAATAATGAAAACTTTTATACTGCATCCGAAGGCTTACCAGAGCTACGACAAGCCATTGTAGAAAAAGAAAAAGGAAAAGGCTTTGATGTAACTGAAAATGACGTTCTAGTTACAAATGGAGTCTCAGAAGCACTGGATATGACTCTGGCATCAGTTGTCAGTCCTGGCGATGAAATACTAATGCCTGGACCCCACTACCCGCCTTATGCTTCATATGCAAAGTTTTATGGAGGAAAACCCGTAGAATTCAAGATACATTCGGATGGAAAACCCGACATTGATGATTTAAAATCCAAGATTAATTCTAAAACTAGTGCCATATGTCTTATAAGTCCAAACAATCCTACAGGCGAGGTTTTTTCTCTAGATGATTTGAAGGATATTGTAGATATTGCAGCTCAACATGAGAATTTGTATATAATTTGTGATGAAATATATGACAAAATAGTATTTGATGATAATTTTTCTGGAATCGGACGGGTCTCTAAAGATCTTCCTGTTATTCTGTTGAACGGCTTTTCGAAAGTATATCTGATGACTGGATGGCGATGTGGATATATGTGTATAAATAGCAGTTCTCCAAAACTAGATGATTTTAGAATCAATGTCCCCAAGCTTGCACGTGTAAGAATAGCAGCAAATTTGCCAGTTCAGAAAGCGGCTGTTCAGGCGTTGCGTGGACCCCAAGACCATATAGCCGAGATGGTACACAAATTAAGAAGGAGACGCGATTACATAATAAAAAGGCTAAACTCTATACCCGGAGTCTCAAGCACTTTGCCAAAAGGTGCCTTTTAC
>JAREAI010000101.1:0-8229 GCA_029240435.1 Nitrososphaeraceae archaeon
TGTTGCCCCTTGGGATTTTCAGTCTGACAAAGCTGATATTGTATGGAGATACATCTCCGCTCACGCAGATAAACTAGAACAGGAAGGTCACCTAGTAGGACTTCAGAAATAATAAAAATTTTCACGAAAGTAAATTTCTGATGATAAATATAATAATTGATTATTGCTATTGTACTACTGCAGCCATTAAAGATTAATACTCATCATCTGATATCCATTATGTGCCAACAGCATATGCATTAATTAATTGTGATCTTGGATCTGAGGAAGAAATTATCAATGAATTGAGGAAAATACCTGAGGTAATAGAAGTTAGTGAAGTATATGGAGTATATGACATAATTGCAAAAGTTAAATCAGACACAAAAGATAAATTAAGAGAAATTATTACTTGGCATATAAGAAGAATTGATAAAATTAAAGCATCATTGACCATGATTGTAATTGAAGATCAAAGTTAGAGATAGTAGGAAAAGACTTGGATCAAGAGCCGGGTAGTTATCAAAAAATTCTATCTATTTCTTTACAATCTTTTTCAGGTTATTTTCTTAATATGAATCTCTTTAACCACTTGACTGATACTTTATTTTGAACAGCAACATAATTTTGTGTAATTTTTACCATTGTCGTTTGTCACCTTCTAGCAAACCCGAACCAGTATGTATCCTATCTATATGTTTTGAGAGATCTAACTTATCTTTAAATTTCGATTGACAATAAGGGCATAAAACCGAACTAATTTCATTCTTTTTTGTCACAAGTACTTTAATTAATAAGTAACATATGTATAGCTTTCACTTATAGAAAGATAATCGAATAACTCTTTAGCTCACGTACACAGATTTTTTATGTATTTTATATATTTGTTTAGCTTTAAGGTAGCCTGATAGCATAAATTAACGGAAGAATGCATCTATCATAAATGCAATAAAAAGTGCAGTCAAATAAGGACTCGAGAATTTAAATACGATCCAAGACACTTTCTCGCTAGGCTTGGTTAATAACCATATTGATACACCTATCATTGCTACACCAAAAATACCTGCGGTAATCAAATAGATTAGGCCAAATTGGTTAAAAAAGAATGGAAGTATACTGAAGGCTACCATCATCAATGTTGTGCATGCAATTATGCGAACTGATTTTTTCTCGCTAGAAACTACTGGAAGCATTGGAATACCTGCTTTTGTATAGTCCCTCTTGAAATGTAGCGCCAGACTCCATATATGGGTTGGAATCCATAAGAAAACAAGACCTGCCATAACCAAACCAATCTCAATATTTTGAGTAGTTACGGTGACATAGCCGATCATTGCAGGAGCGGCACCTGAAAAACCTCCTAAAATAATATTTATCTGGCTTCTCCTCTTCAGCCATTTGCTATATACAATAATGTTATCAAACAATCCAAAAGCCATGAGAGCAAAAGCCCAGATGTTGATAAACCATGAAAATATTAACGAAATTGCTGTTAGGATTAAACCAAATATAAGTGCGTTTTGTGGTGAAACTCTCCCTGATGGAATTGGTCTGCCCCTTGTCCTATCCATAATTGCATCAATATCTCGGTCATTGTACCCTGTCAGCGTATCAGCGGCCGCGGAACCAGCAGCCACTCCACCAATAAGCAAGAGCCAAGTTAATGGCTGAATAGAAATATTAAATAATAAAGATGCAGTAAGCGCAGCTCCAAATGCTGTGAAAACTAGCAGATACCAGATCTTTGGTTTTGTAAGCTCATAATAATTTCTGACCGTATTACCTACTGTCAGCTGTGGTATCAAATTAAGGGTATCACCCTTTATAAGAGAATATGTGGTTATTTATAATTTTCAAAAGCAGTAGATAATCCTATTTGGATATAGACGTCGGATAAATTATTTCTCGAGCAGTCTTTCTCATTTCGATAAAAGTTTCTGTTTTTTGAACTCCCTCAACATGACCGACCTTTTCTGAAATCAGTTGATGTATTTCATCAAGGGAACGGGCGGTCATTGTAACTAAAATATCAAATCTGCCTGTTACTTCTGCAATTTCGCGCACTTCTGGAATTTTGAATAACTCATTAAGGACATTATCTCTTAATTTAGAATCCATATTAATCCCAGTGAGAGATCTTACATTGAAACCGAGAGCCTCATCATTGATAATTATTGTAAACTTCTTTATTAGCCCCCTCTTTAAAAGTCTCTTGATTCTACTATAAACAACTGAAGCATTGATATTAATTTTTTTTGAGAGCCGTGGCACAGAAATACTCGCATCTTTGGAAAGTTCGCTTAAAATCTTTAGATCTAAATCATCGATTCTTCCCATCTAATTATCCTATTATATCTTCAATTTGGGGATTAATAAACCTATTAATTTCAAATTTAATTGTTTTTTTTATAATAATAAAAAAATTATATTATCTCTTTGTCCTTTAATAATTCTGCAAGTAACACAGCACCCTTTGCCGAGCCCATTTTCTCATTATGTGATAGCAAGATATATTTGACACCATTATCAAATACTGTATCCTTTCTCAATCTACCTACAAATGTTGTCATTCCGTCATTGATCTCTCTGTCTATACGCGGTTGGGGTCTTGTCGGATCATCATAGACAATGATATACTCTTTTGGAGTGGACGGTAATTTTTTTGCTGTAGCAGATTTTGAGAACTTTAACATTTCCTCCTTTACTTCGTCTGGTTCCACCTGGTTTTTCGTTTTCACAAACACGCTTTCTGTATGTCCATCCAATACTGGAACTCTAGTGCATGTACAACTAACTTTGACCGACGCAGGAACAATAGATTTGGAATTCAAAGTTCCTAGAATCTTCTTTGTTTCTACCTGGACTTTCTCCTCCTCTTTTGGAATGTACGGAATTACATTATCCATGATATCAAGAGCAATAACACCAGGAGATCTTCCAGCACCTGACAATGCCTGCATAGATGTCATGAAAACATCGTCTATTCCAAATGCATTCAAGATTGGGTTTAGAGTAATTGCTAAACCAGTCGTAGTACAATTTGGAAGCGGAGATATGAATCCGTTCCATCCTCTATTCTTCCTCTGAACATTCAGCAATTCTATGTGATTATCATTTATACCTGGAATCAATATTGGAACATCATTTTCATATCTAAAAGCAGCAGCAGTACTGATTACTGGTACTGATTGCGCAAATTTAGGTTCTATTATTTTTGCATCGTCTGATTCAAGTGCAGTAAATACTAAATCAAATTTTTTTGCATCTATTTCTTCAACTTTACTAACAATCATATCATGTATATAGTCTGGAATTTGCTCTTTATTATGCCATCTCAGGATTCCAGAATTCGGATCCCGGAGTGCATCCACATATTTCTTTCCTGCAGATCTCTCAGATGAAGCAATGCAAGTTAATTCAAACCATGGGTGTTTATTTAAAGCTATTACGAATTCTTGGCCTACAGCACCTGTAGATCCAATAAGTGCAACCTTTAGCATATTTGCAAATGCAGGTCATGTAATTAATAATCGTTTCATAGGAATCAACAAAAAATATAGTATTTACCAATAATGTAGGAAAGATTCTAATATGGAATGTCATAAATCAAGCGATGATAGACTCCAACGCAGGTAATGGAAATGATCAAAAAAAAGCAATAGCAAATGCCTGCTCACATGGCGGAGTACATTCTGTAAATCCCAACTTGGTTAAAATTGACTTCAGTTCAAATGTCAATCCACTCGGAATCTCCAAGAAAGTTATACATTCATTGCAGAAAAATGCAGGACTTATTTCTTCAACATATCCAGACACAGAATGTAAGGATTTACGAAAAAAACTATGCGATTATCTTGGTAAGGATTTAGATCCTGAGTGGATTACTGTTGGAAATGGAGCGACTGAAATAATTCATAACTTTGCTCGGACATTCGTACGGAATAAAGTAGTTATTCCTGCTCCGACTTTTTGTGAGTATGAACTTGCATCAAAACGAGTAGGTGCTAATATTCTATTTGCTCCCTTAAAGGATTTAACCTTAGATACCAAAGATATTATCGAAAAAGCAAAAAATTCTGACGCCGTATTTTTATGCAATCCTAATAATCCTACTGGATTACTATCCACTAAATCTATTAAAAAAATAATAGAACGCATAGATAGCTCTACTAAAATTCTAATCGACGAATGTTTTATTGAATTAGTTGATGATGACAATGCCCAATATGATATAATTGATAAAATCAAAGAGTTCGATAATCTTGTAATTTTGCGGTCGCTGACAAAATCCTTCGGTCTTGCTGGCTTAAGAGTTGGATACAGCATATGCAATCCGAGACTTACTAGAAAACTATCTGCTAATAAAATACCTTGGAATGTAAATGGAATGGCACAAATAGCTGGCATTGTTGCTTTGCAAGATTTAATGCATGTAAGAAAGGCAAAAGAAATAATCAAAAAAGAGCGCAGATGTATGCATGGCGATATAACAAGAAAAACAAACTCTTTTATTCCTTGTAAATCCGACGTAAACTATTTTTTGATTCATTTAAAAGAAAACTCTGTAAGAATAAGGGATTCTATCTTGATAAAGAGTGGAATCCTCGTCAGAGATTGCAGTACTTTTACAGGCATGGAGAAAGCAGAATATATTCGTGTGGCAGTAAAAACACACAAAGAAAATCTGCTACTAATAGAGGCACTGGAGTCAATAGATAGATGAACGCAATGTTGCTGATGATTCAGGGAACATCTTCTGGTTCAGGTAAAAGCACCATTGTTACGGCACTTTGTAGGATTTTTGCTGACCACGGGTATAATGTGGCTCCGTTCAAAGCTCAAAACATGTCCTCATATAGCTACACGGTTTCCGAAACATTGCATAGTATGGCTATGGCACAGGCAATCCAAGCTGTTGCTTCAAGAAAGGAACCCGATGTGAGAATGAATCCTGTTCTATTAAAACCACTTGGAAATTATCGAAGCAGCATTATTCTCAATGGAATATTTTACTCTGAAATGTATGCAAAAGAATACTACAAAACATTCGTTTTGCAAAAAGGGTTTCCGGTTATTTTAAATTCCTTAGAAAGCCTAAGGAGAGAAAACGATATCATTATAATAGAAGGTGCTGGATCGCCTGCAGAAATCAATATTTCCAAATACGATGTGGCAAATATGTTGCTCGCAGAGAAAATCCATGCACCGGTTATCATAACAGCAGATATTGAGAGAGGAGGTTGTTTTGCCAGTATGATTGGTACCTTAAAATTGTTAAAGCCACACCATAGAGATTTGGTTAAAGGGTTTTTAATAAATAAATTTCTTGGCGATGCATCGTTTTTAGATAAGGCAATAAAGTTTGTTGAAAGAACTACTAGAAAAAATATACTTGGAGTGATACCGAAAGTCGAATTTGATTTACCAAATGAAGATTCACTTGATATGCATACTTTTAACAATTCTAAATTGCCTAGAGAATCTTGGGACTGTCAAATTGACATTATTGCAAAGGCAGTAAAAAATAGTACCGATATACAAAAAATAATGACAGAAATTGCAGGACTAGAGAAAATTTGATCGGAGAATACCTGCTTTTAGCGCTTGCCGGAGCCATTGTTATAGACTTTTTGTTGGGAGAGCCTTCTAACAAACATCATCCAGTAGCATGGCTGGGAAAACTCATTGGATTCTTTATACCAAAGTTGAAGGAGAGCGATAATAATTCATCAAAAAAAGAAAAAGAAAATGGAACCATTTTTTCAATTTCCTTGGTTATTACATTTGGTCTTGCAATTCACTTTCTGACCTTTACAAGCTTGCATTTACTGGGCTCTATTGCCATAATAATTGTCTTAGCTCTAATTTTGAAGATCACTATTGCAATAAGAAGTATGGAGGACTCTGCTGGATCAATCGTAGATGCACTGGAAAGACGTGACATGCATAGTGCTCGCTATAATTTATCAATGATCGTAAGACGAGAGACGAAAAATCTAGATGAACAACATGTGCTTTCTGGAACTATAGAGTGTATTAGTGAAAGTACAGTTGATGGAATCGTTTCGCCTTTGTTTTTTTATTCTTTTTTTGGCCCTGCAGGGGCGTTCATATATAGAATAATAAATACTCTCGATTCTATGGTTGGTTACTTTGATAATTATTATAAGGATATTGGATATATGTCTGCAAGGCTTGATACTGTTGCTAACTATCTTCCTGCAAGGATCACCGCGCTTTTGATGGTGATTTCTGCAAGTATAATTGGAGCAGACTGGAAGAACTCGATACAAATCTTGCAACGTGATCACAATAAAACTCTTAGCCCTAATGCAGGATATCCCATGGCTACCATGGCAGGTGCTCTGCGAATAAAGCTCGAAAAGATCGGGCACTATTCATTAGGAGAGGGATACGAAGATACAACTATTGAAAAATGTCTAGCGGCAATTTCCATAATGAAACTGACAATGATTCTATTTTGTATAATCTTCTCCATTCCCTTGATTAGTTTGTTAAATTTGGTTGGCTGGTGGAATTTCTTATTTGGTTTTTAGATCAATACAGACAATAATTTCATTTCTCACTATAATACCTACAACTAAGTCTTCCTATAATGATATCTACTCTATTGCAAGAAATATGTATCTTTTCCCACTCGCTGGAGCGATGATCGGTATTTTAGTAGGAGTCCTAGCCTATGGAATTTCATATTATATTCAATCTTTATTTACTGGCCTCCTAGTTACCTGTGCTCTAATAATAATTACCGGCTTCCATCATACCGATGCCCTAGCTGATTTCGCGGATGGTCTTATGGCCAAAGGGAGAAAAGAGGATAAATACAAGGCTATGCACGATCCTGCTGTCGGTTCTGCAGGAGTTGCAGCACTTGTTATATATATAGCAGGCATGATTATTGCAATATCAAATTTACCATACGGATGGAAAATACTAACCAGTATTGTTACGGCTGAAGTAATTGCAAAATATATCATGGTTCTGCAAGCACATATAGGATTATCCGCATGGGATGGCTTTAGCTCTCCATTTACTTCTGCTATGAAAGATAAGCGTAAATTGTTGGCTGCCACTGGAATTATGTTCCCAATTGTATGGTTTATGAGTGGCATATATACCGAACTTATTTTATTAGGTATTTCTCTTGTAATAACTGCGATTATCCACCACTTATCTAACAAAAGCTTTGGTGGTATCAGCGGTGATGTGATCGGTTCGTCAAATGAGATTACACGACTTTCTTGTCTTATTGTGTTATCTTCATTAACGATATGAATACTTCATAATAAGATGATAGCTCTTGTCATGTGCGGAGGAAAAGGAATCCGTCTTCGACATTTTAAGAGTATTGAAAAGCCGTTATTAGACTTAAAGGGCAAGGCTATGATTGAATATGTTCTTGATGCACTTGTATATTCTCAAAAGTTTCGAAGAATAATTGCAGTATCAAGTCCTTTTTCTTCAAAAACCACCACTTTTCTTTACTACCATCCGTACTATTCTACTGGTCTAATAGAAGTAATCGAGACTGAAGGCGTTAGTTACTCAGAAGACCTTTCTTTCATTCTAAACAAGCTAAAACAAGACAGAGTTTTAACAGTATCTGCTGATCTTCCTTTATTGAACTCAAATATAGTAGATCAGATTGTTATTCATAATATACCTAGGTTTTCTTGTGCTTCTATTATATTAGAAAAACACTTTGTCGAAAATATAGGAATCACACCTAGCGTAGTAGTCAATATTGGAGCACAACAATACTGCCATTCTGGTATAATAATCTTCAATTCTCCAAAGTTCAAAGAGCGCCAGAATATAAAGGAGTATTTTATTCTAATGAACAAAAGAGAGATTGCGGTAAATGTCAATACATATAAAGAACTTCAGCTTGCAGAAAGACTACTGCCGTAGTTAATTAATCGATGGTATTTATAATTTTACCAAGAATGTTTGCTCTGGCTCCTGTCTTCTTAGCAATTAATTCATCACAAGATTTGCAAAAAAGGTCCATTGTCGTATGACTAAAGATAACCCTCTGTTCTTCACATTTTATACATTGAACAGACAGGAAGTTACTCCGTGGTTTCGGAATCATGATAGTATCCTTACGCATTTGAGTGGCCTACTTATGGTTGTATCTCTAATTTATGCATTCTCATGCCTTCTTTCATTGTTTGTCTCTTGCAGCTCCTGCAACTATACCGTAATGTGATTTTTTTTGTAGTTTTG
>JAREAI010000387.1:0-4529 GCA_029240435.1 Nitrososphaeraceae archaeon
ATGATTGGAACACCAAATGCAGGCTCGCCCTTAGCAGAGTCAAGCGAAGTATGTACTCCAGCTGTATATGATTTAAGACCTGGGTCAGCAGCTACTGAGGTAAAAATGAATCCAAACACCAAATATTATACTATTGCAGGTGAATGGGACCCTAAATTAGGAAACTGTCAACTATCATTGTTCGCACCTATGGAACAATCAGGCTCTTCTACTCTTCCAAAGCCTAATGATGGCGTAGTACCTCTATCAAGCGTAGAATCACAAGATTATTTTATTAATCTTGGACATAGCAAAAGTTGCCATACTAATCTAATGAGCGATTATGAATATGGATTAGCAAAAGAAGTAATTGTTGAAGGTAGTAGTAATCAAACAGGTTCTCAAAAACCACAATAACCTTCACAACAACATCAACAACAAGAAAAATAGAAAGGTTCCCAGCAACAAAAAAATCAGACCGTCCATTACACTCTTATTTTTGCACGCTATAGGTGTTACTCCATCCTTCGCAAATTTCTTTCAAAATCAGATATCTAAATATTTCAAAAATATTTTAAAATAAGTTTCTAATAATAAAAGCTAAATACTACGTAGTAGAACCCTACTACATGGAAGGCTCTACTCCCGACTGTCTAATTAAATATCATCATGAAAAATTCTTATTAAAACATTTTATTTAACAAAAACTTATAGAAAGCTAATTAATATTTAATGTTCTAACATTTTTCAGTATTGATTTTATTTATAAAAAATAGCTATTGAATAATACAATAATCATTCTCTAAACAAAACAGATAGTATATGTTACTGAATGATTCTACCAATTCTAAATATAATTAGAAAGTTAGTTAGCAAATATGCATAAGACAGCAGCGATTACTATCAGTACATTATTGATGACGTCGTTGATAATGTTAGTTCCATTTGGTAGTACCACTATTTATCCAAATCCAGCAATTGCTCAAGGATACGATAACTATGACGATGATAGGTATAACAAATACCCAATCGACGATAAGAAATATGAGTGTAGAACAGGCCCATTCGAAGGGTTCTTTGTTAGTTCTGTAGAATTCTGCAAACATGTCAATTTTAATGATAAAGATAGAAAAGACAATGGATACGATGATAACAATGGATATCAGGATGGCTCTAAAAAACCATTTTATATCTTTCCTCCAAGTGAACGTATAGCAGAATTAGGAGACACATGGTGGCAATGGATTTACTCGTTAGATAATACAACAGATACAAATCCCTTTACTAATTTTGGTCAAGCAGGATGTGATGTGGGTTTACAAGAAGGAGGCAAATTACTCTATTTAGTGGGAACAGGACTTGATACACCATCTGTACCAATACGTGAATGTACAATACCCTCTGATGTTAAAATATTATTTCCAATAGTGAGTGTGGCATGTAATAGTATATCTCTTCCACCATTTAATGGACAAACCGAGGAAGAACAACGAGAATGTTCTAACAATGTTATAGATACGGTACAGGATTTACAATTAGAAATTGACGGAAAATCAATACACAATTTAGAGCAATATAGACTAGAGTCTCCGCTTGGTGGGTTTGAACTAGAGATTGTAGAAAACAATGTTCTGGGAGACCCAGCAGGAAATGGTACAGCAGTCTCAGACGGCTATTGGATTCTCTTGAAATTATCTCCAGGTCCTCATACAGTATCTTTCCAAGCTACTGCAGACCTTACAGAAATATTTGGTTCACCTGAACCGATAATTTTTACGACAGGCGCAACCTATAATCTAAATGTCCAAAATGCTGAGCATACATACTACCCTGAAGAGGAATATACATCATATCCTGCATACTAATGCCTTTTCAATGCATTTACTAAGAAGAAAACAACAGTCCAAGAGCATATTACTTTTCCTTTTTTTTAGAATAACAATTATTAGATGACTTAACTATTAATTATTTATTTAAAAAATAAGTTTCTAATAATAAAAGCTATATACCATGTGATAGAACCCTACTATATGGACGATTCTACTTATGACATTTGAGTTCTATTAATAAGTTTAGAAAATTTTAAAGTAAAATATGATTTTTTAGTAAAGACGAGTTTTGTATACTACTAGTCCTATATATTTATAATAAATTGGTTCCTTAACCAATGATAACAAGAGATTGTCAATTTAAAAAGATTTTTTAGAAGGAAAAATGATAGGAGAAATTGAAGTTGTAGAGACAGGAACTTTTACAAGTATTCCAACTTCAGATGGTGTCTATTTTGTAGAAGGCAAGGATATTGTAACTGTTAAAGAAAATGGTTGAAATAGCCACTGTCAAAGCACTAAGTATTAGTAAACTTATTAGAGATTCATCATCAAAAGTAGTTTCTGGTTCTAATTTCTATCATTCTTCAAATACCGGAAAATTATCATTCTTGAATAACCTTGTAGGAGTTCATGAAGCATCAGTAGACAATGATGGTAATATTACGTATAAAGTATAGGAATGGAAACATCCAGTCTAATTCTAAATGAAAAAGTTTTTCTATACCTGAAAAATCTAATTCAATAGAATAGGACTAATAATAACATTTAAAATTTCTCTAAATTAGTATATATATTAATCATAATTTTCATCTAGTCAGAGGAGCCAACTCTAGAATTCTTTATTAATTTCTATTTCCAATATATATTAATAAATTGATTCAACATACAACTCAACATGGTACAACCTTTTTGGTATTTTATAAATTCCGACCAATGTCAAGTGAAGAAAGAGATAGAGCTAACAATGAATGGAACAAATTAAAAAATACTTTACCACAAGGAATTGAACTCATAGGGGAATATAACCATGCATGGGGAACTGAATATAATGGATTTCTAATGTTTCAATGTGAAACAAGTGATTCATTTTTTGAATGGTGGAAAGGTTTCAAAGATACAATCCGTTGGTATGTCGACAAAACTCATACCATAATAGCAAGAAGAAAATAAAATAAAATAAATAATTTTTTATATTATTAAAATAAAATCTTCATATACATATATTTTGTATATTACATCAACAATAAGATAAAGTATGTCAAGTATTTAGATACAGCCTGCAAAATAGCAAAGATAGATAAAATTAAAGTTATAGAGATTGTATAAAATAATAAAAGTAAAAGGATAGAATCTATTAACAATCTATTAGATTAGACTGAATTAAAAGAAGAAAAAGAAGTTTATATTTTAATGACTTAGCTTCAAAATTTCCTTTCGTATCATGATTTTATAATTAAGACCAATTAACTTTATTTTAATATAGTTTACCTGTCAATTCACGAATTATGAAAAGAACATAATCAATAGTATCTTCTTCTTCTGAGTACTTCCAAACTTCATCTTTTAGTAAAGCTTCTTTCTTTTTATTTATAGATACTTCTCTTTTTTTATCAAGTTCTTCAATAATACTATCTATGATTACTTGTTCGTTCATATTTTGTGTATCCGTTGCTACCTTATATTTCTCCAAAGCCCAATCTATTATTTCTATAATTTTCTCATGACGTTCATTATAGGTAGGGTGTGATTTAGGATGAATCATTTTTTGGCGTTCAGCTCTAATAGATAGCAAATGATTTTCAAACTTGCTAGGTTTAAGGGATTCTTCTTCACTTTGTTGATTCATCCATGGGTCCAGATTAGGCATAATACATAGACAAAAAAGATGGTTATTTATCAATTTGATAACTACATGAAGAGAGGGAGGGAGATGGAATATATTTGTCAAGTATGCTACATATTTGATACTTTATATCGATATTTTGGAGCTACTTATGAGTGAGACAAGATATATAAAGTTCAGATAATTGAGATTGTGCAGAACAAAACTAATAAAATCAAGAATCTCCAGTGAATTTATTAGATTAATATGAATGAAAAGAAAGATGAAACAACTCCAGACCAATTCGAGAAATTAGCCACTGCAGGCGAAAAATCAGCATTATACATGCGAACAATAGAAGATTTTGCTCATTGGGTTACTGCTAATATGATGTCTAGCATAGATGTTGAAGAATGCACTAGTATCCTTGAAGATTTTGTGAAAAGCAATGAGCATATTATTCAAAGGATAAATAAAGTAAGGCCGTCTCTTCCATGATTCCTTTAAGATTAAATATTGAGATTGTAAATAAAATTAGGAATCTTAAGACACAAGAATCTATTTAATTTACCAAAGATAAATTATCTGTGAGGTATGAAATCACCGCGTCAAGATTTTAAAGTTATTCCCTAGTTATTTGTAACTGCTCTTGTTCTTTTTTGGAAGAAATAATTTCTTAATTCATCTATCAGCACTACCAACATTGTTTTATAATACCCGAATCCATTATATATCTAGTAGTTAGAAGAAGAGCTATCTTTACTATTCAAACATTTATCATTGATGCAGAAATAATAAAAATGAAAGGAGGTGACCATCTGACAATAAAGCTGAATAAACGGGCATTTGAGCATGCGAAACGACTAATAGAAAAAGGAAGCTATGTGTTTGATGAA
>JAREAI010000102.1:0-8560 GCA_029240435.1 Nitrososphaeraceae archaeon
ATTCATCTTTATTTAGTATCTTTACTAACTCTGGTCTATCAACTGTCATCTGAGTAAGAGTTTGCATTCTTTCGTCCAAATCATTTAGAACCTTTGTTTCTATATCTACTGTTAGTCTCTGCATGTGCTTCCTAGAGAATACAGAACGATGAACATTGTACCAATTATGCCAAGTGCTTCTCCTATGCCGAAATATTCGGCTATACCTACTTCAACCATGGTCTTTCATCAAAAGAGATATTCAAATAATTGCTCTTTTTAATCCTCCGATATAGAATTTCCTCCAGTTGTCTGTGTCATTGGCTACACGAAAAAGGTATCGTATTATTTTAATATGACTATCCTAGGATAACATCATTTATACGTGATTAATTTCAACAACATTTTGTTATCTATACTTGACTCATTCAAAGTTACAAGCAAAATGAAAGATGCAAATTCAATTGAGTTTTCGTTTACATCTCTCTGGGCCAAAATATAATGTCAATTCTGTTCTGAATCCGACCCGGCCCATTTTGATAACAATCCATTTTTAGAGCAAATAATAATTAATAGCCTAATTATTATAAAGGAATAAAACAGCTTTGCATAGTTGAAATATTTCTGACTTGTATGCTGCTAATACTGTTACTTTTATTTGATCTCTCCCCCTGCCAGGTTTGAATGCTATTTTTGTAAAATCTTAAAGGTGCTCAAACTTTAGCGCTTTACGAAGTGTTCCTATAAAGAAGAAAGTAAATGGTAGGAATGAAATAGTTTAGTATCATAGAAGAAAGTAAGCGGCATCATAAAAAACGTTCCCTTTATAAACTATGATTATTTATAGCAGAAGATAAAAATTGCAGATTACAAAAGACAGAAGAAAGAGGGTAATCGATCTATATTTTAATCAACACAAGACTTATGCTGAAATTGCACAAATAGAAAGAATGTCGCCCCGTGACATACATGCTATTATAAAGGAAGAAGAAGCAAGGCGACAAAAACATAAAGATCAAGAGATATCCTCCAAAGCCAACAAACTGTTTTCTAAAGGTAAGACAACTGTAGAAGTAGCCAACATACTAAACCTTCCTGCAACAAAGGTGTCTAAACTATATAGAGAATATTGGCATCTAAAGGGGCTACATAAACTTAATTTAATATACAAAGAGACAAACGGCAAACTAGAGCCATTCTTGAAACTATACAAAGAATTAATAAAGAAAAGACGTATGAGTATTGAGCAGGTAGCTAATATTGTAGATACTGCTATTCATAAACTTCCTTACATGGAAAATCTTCATCGTCAGGCCAAAGATCAGGTAGAGAAGATGCAACGCACAATACAACGATTGGCAGACGACATAAGGACTTTGGAACTTAAAATATCAATACTAGATAAGACTGCATTCTTCTCTGAACAAGATTGCAAGAGAAAACATCAAGAAATACAGGAACTTACTGCTCAAAAGGATCTACTAGAAAAGTTGATCGCAAATATATTGAATGGAGAAGGCTACTCTAAGCTAAAGCAGGTCGCCAAAGAAAATGTTAAAGCTGTATTATCCGGCAACAAAATACTGATATCAACAGCTTTTGCAGCAATAATCCAGACTTTAAAAACCGATCCACAAATGGTTAATTTAATTTACAGCATATCCAGCGCGAACAATGGCGAACAATATAATAATAGCATCATCAAATACCTTCAATTCAATAAGGATAAGATATCAGATCTAGCCGAAAAGAGTTTCGAAAACCTTGTAGAGGTATTGACAAAGAGTGCTATAAATAATGCTGTGGTTTCTTCTTCCAATCCCACATTATCGCTGTCGCACTCATTATCATCTACATTCCCAAAGCTATCTAATCAAGGTGATATCTACAAAATAGAAAAGTCAGAAATTTATGATAATAGTAAAGGCGATATTGCGGATTGATAAATGTCGATGATAGAGGATAACGACAATGACAATTATTTTCTGATTGCAATTCCTATTGTGATAGTAATAATATTACTGCAATTGCAATATCTTTTAGTTTTGTTAATAATAGTAATAGTTCCAAACAGGTAAAAAGTAGGATAAAAGTAGTCAAGATATCAAAACTAATAATATCACACAATCTCAAATATGAGGGTAGTATACTGAAATCATATTCATGATCTTAGAATCGACGCAAATAACAGTGGCATCCTATACTAGCTTGTTATTCTTAATCGTTGACGAGTCATTTTATTACATCATCGTCCCCCTTTACCATTATCGTCATATTTCCCCTAAGTGTAGATAATATCTGTTCAGCATTATCTAACATTATCATAGCCCCTGTACTGTTACCAGCTTGCAGGTTGGTTTGGGAATAGTTTACACTCGTCTCTACTGATCTACAATAGTCATAAGATTTTGACACAGAGCGACTCCACCATAGAATTCATATCGCCCATCTGCCGTACTTTTAGCGGTTGACCAATAAAACAAACCATCATCGCCTGAAAAATTGAACAGATTTTTAAAGCACTTGTATTTTTGTTAAGATTATTGTTATGTGTATACATAACCGAAGTTGGTTGTATCTCTGGTATCTTGTTCATTATATGACCATGGGTCCATAATTGCATCTGTGCCTGTAAGGTTAGGGTTCTGATTGACATGATTCTTTTGCCATATGGCCCAGAGCCGGTCACAATTTGCATGATGTAACCAAAACAACACATCAGTTGGAGAGTACATTATATCAGACATGATGCCGCCAACCCACATATGTACACCATTATGCATTGCAGTTTGATATCTATTTACAGGTATTCCTCCCTCTAAAGCGCGTGTAAAAGCTGTATAATTCATTTCACTCCCAACAGCAGTAACGTCCTGTGGTGGAGGCAATCTAGATCGTGGATTGGAATGAACCCCAGGCGCCCTTGTTACAGTACGTGGAAGTCCATCTACTATCACTGTGGGAGTAAAGTTTTGCAACCAGTAAGGAATAGATCTGTCTACTGACCAATCCCAATAGGGAATAAAGATTTCTGGATCGAATACTTGAAGCATTTGTTCAAGTTCAAATAGATAGACTCGATGCCAAGGTAAGAATCGCTGTACACCTATTGGTCCCATACTCCCATGCATATTGTGCCCCATATCCGCATGATGAGATACATGGGGTCCGTATTGTCCATTGTTTATTAGGGTCTGAATACCATTTAGAAATCGAATTTTTTCTTCGTTAGTCATTTTAGACTGATTCTTGCGTTCAATTATTGAATACCTGGTTACAATCTCCTCACCTGGAAAGTTAAGAAGAAAGCTACGTCGATGTGCCATGACCTCATGTCTCATTCCAGCATGGATACTCTTATTGCGAATTATCATCTCCACTTTGTCTGGAATTTTCTGTTTACTGGCTCTTACACTAGATCTTGTCATTTTTTTCATAAATTTCCATATATGCGGGTAAAAAATAAAGATTTAGATGTTTAAACCCACATTTAGAGTAAAACATAGAATGATTATAACTCTACAATAGAAATGATCTAATTCAACAATGTCTCTATCTGAGTCCTCATTAATTCTCCTTGTTTAACCTTAAAATATAAAACAAACTCCGAGATATGTCAAGGAATTAGAAACCTTTAGAGCTTAAGATATCTATTTTATGTTAGGAGCGTACTTTTAACACCAATATATAGTCAATGATCAGATCGAACCTACTAATTATACAAATTAGTATGTGATCTAATCTTTCTCTTTATCGATGAAAGTGAGTGGTGAAATTAAGTCAAATCTGTTACACACACCGAACCCGTAGATTTACACATATGAAAGAAGTATTTTATAATATTTATAATGTGTATTATTAAGAGTAAAATATTACAGCCATAAAGTATTTTGTAATAAATCTAATCCTGTAAATTATTATTTCGTAATTTGATAAAGAAATATGTTAACTATCTCACGTAGAGAAGCAAGAATGGATTGTGACTACGTTTGCAAGGGTGAAACAGAAGAAATTATGCTGAAGAACATGCAATGACAGATCATGGATATAAACCAAAAGATTTAATGACTCCTGACCTAAAAGAGAAAATAAGATCCCATATTAAGTGATCTTAATTCTATTATCTTTTTATTTTTTGAGGAATTTGAAGTACTTCTTAGCCTATGCGATGAATCGACAATACAGTTTTGAGTTGCAAAATAGAGTCAAATCTATCCTACATTCCACCGAACACGTATGGCTTTATCACAATAACAATACCAATTGTGTTGGTCAATCTTGAATAATCCTACTGTCATAATGCTTATGCATATCCAGTATAGATGTTTACCGAGGATAATTCTTGTATTTGAGGGAATATGTCTGTCCATTGCTAAAAATATGGTTTTACGCTTTATGATACATAATAATAAAAATACCACATTGATTTATATACAGTATAAATACACACAGATAACTTTAATTTTTTAATTATGCAGCGTTCAAGGCTAATTCATTCTGAATACAACATGTCTTTTTTTTGTAATAGTGTCTTAAAGAAGCAGTGTAAGAAACATAAAGCTCCAATTAACTATACGTTATAGTAAATCCTGTATGACTCTTTTTATCAAACCGAAGATTGGATCGTGGAAATTGACAGATCTTATAGAAGATCCAAACAAAAGCGAATTTCAAGAATTTCTACAATCACTAGAAGCAAGAATAAAACAACTTGAAGATAAGCGAAAAGATCTTCATCCAAAGATTTCAGCAACAGATTTTGAAAATTTACTTCATTTGATTGAAGATATATCAGAAAAAGTAAATGTAGCTAGCGGTTATGCTCATTTGAGATATTCTGCTGATACCTCTTCAAATGAGGCAGCTTCTCTTGTAACGAAAATGGAAATCATGAGATCAAATATTACGAATAGGTTGATGTTCTTTGATTTATGGTTCAAAAAAGACATTGATGAAGAAAATGCTCAGCGTTTGATAGACTCGATACCTTCTGTATATCGGGAATACCTTAAGCATAAACGTTTACTTGCAAAGTATACCTTAACTGAAGCCGAAGAGAAGATCATTAGTACCCTTGAAGTCACAGGAACGAATGCACTTGTTAAGATCTATGATAGAATGACAAGTAGTTTTGAATTTGTCATGGCTGTTAAAAAAGGTAAGAAGATTATTAAAAAAACATTTCCCAATAAGGAAAAAATGCTCTCTCTTATCCGAAGTCCAAAACCTGAGGAAAGAGAAGCTGCATACAAGTCCCTATTGCATGTATATAAAAAAAATAGTGGGGTATTAGGTGAAATATATCAGAATCTTGTAATTCAATGGTATGATGAACACATATCTATGCGTGGCTTCCACTCTCCTATTTCAGCTCGAAATATTTCCAATAACTTGGATGATAGGACGGTAGAGACTCTTCTTTCAGTATGTAAAAGAAATTCTGTAGTTTTCCAAGACTATTTTAAAGAAAAAGCAAAGATGCTCGGCATTAAAAAACTTCAAAGATATCATCTATATGCACCATTATCATTAAAAAATTCTGAACAAAAAAAATTTAACTATGAAAATGCCGTTGATACTGTACTCCAAACATTTGAAGATTTTGATCCTCAATTTAGGGAATACGCTGAACAAATTTTTAAAGAACAACACGTAGATTCCGAAATTAGAAAGAGTAAACTAGGAGGGGCTTTCTGCTACACTGTATCTCCAAAAAGAACTCCTTATGTATTACTAAATTATAATGGAAAATCCAGAGATGTCTCTACAATGGCACATGAATTTGGTCATGCAATACATAGCATGTCAGCTTCTGACAAACCAATATTGGTATCACATTCTCCACTTCCATTAGCAGAGACTGCATCAGTATTTGGAGAAATGCTGCTAAATGACAACTTGACTAAAAAAGTAACAAGCAAAGAGCAGAAGATATTGATTGCAGAACAAATAGACGATATGTATGCTACAATAATGCGTCAGGCTTACTTCACTATATTTGAAATAGATGCACATCATGCTATTGCAGAAGAAAATGCGACGATAGATAAAGTATCAGAATTGTATTTAAATAATCTGACTAAACAGTTTGGCAGTTCAGTAACTCTATCCCCAGATTTTCAATGGGAATGGGTTTATATTCCTCATTTTTACCATACGCCATTCTATTGTTATGCATATTCCTTCGGAAATCTATTAGTATTGTCTTTGTATCAACAGTTCAAAACAGAAGGAGAATCATTTATTCCCAAATATCTTAAAATACTCTCGGCTGGAGGTTCACAGAAAACTGAAGAATTACTCAAAGAATCTAATATTGATATATCAAAAGCTGAATTCTGGCAACAGGGCTTTGATCTAGTTGCTAAAAAAATACAAGAGTTAAAGGATATGAATTGATTTAGCGTATCTGTGAATCGAACAACATGACGGGGTAAATCAGAAGAACGATATAGACAAGTAATAACTACATATAATTTAGCGTGGTCTGCAGAACCATAATTGTGTTTGGCAATTATGAGAACTTAACTGAACTAATATCATTCCTGTAATTCTCTTAATCTTCTCTAATGCTTTGATATCTGCAAAGAAATCATTTGTATTAAATATCAGAAGTTCTTTATCATCATCAGGCAAATATTCGAAACCACAGTCTTTGGTACAGTCCAAAATCTCCCATATCCATTCTTCACATTCATCTATTGGTAGTAATGAAGACGATGACTGTCTACTTCTGGCCAAGCTATTTTTATTATTCAATAAAACATTTAACAATATATATATGAGAAGAGGATTTTGTTGTTTCATTATTTTATCAGAGCGAGCTTCCGACTTTATTTTTCGATAGGCTTGCATTAGCCTATTAATCATACATACAAAGACGTATCTCTTAAGGGTTTGTGTCTATCACCTTCATAATTTTCGCTCTAGATATCCTTATCATAAAATCAATCAAAATGAAAATTCATTTAAGCAATAGAAGCTAATTATACAGTTACCATGTGTTTAGGTTACGAAATCCCAGAAAACCAGCAGCAGAAAATAAAGAACAAAAAGTTAGAGGAAGAGAATATAGAACTCCAACCAGAACTTGAAAAAGAAGAAGAACAACCATTAGTGGCTTCTGCATAAATAAGACAACTTTTTAATATTTTGTACAAAAAAGCAACCTCTTTTTTTGTTTTCTTATAGATATATTCAAAGATATTTATTTTTGACCCTCCTCTTTTTGCTTTTTCTCTATAGCTGAGAAGTACTTACATGGTAACGTATTGATATATCACACACATCTTACCGTTTCAAATTCAATATCTCATACCTTATCGCAGAAAACAGAAGTCATTGTATCAAAGAATCTTGTGCCTGTAGGGAATTGATATCAAATCCTATTAAGACCTTAATAGTAAATTTTGTATAAAAGGAAAATGATTAGCACCATGAGTGGATTGATTAGAGAATAAGTTCTAGAACATTTCCTTTACATATTTCGGATTTATGTATTCTTTTAGATTTCAAACAGTCAATCATGCAATTTATCCATTATGGTCAACAAGTGGTGGTGGTGCACTCTTATTTTATTGAAAATGATACGCTGCAAACAATCAATGGGTCAATAGTTTGAATTTGAATACCATATTTTCTATAGTTGCTGTTATTTATTTTATATGAATTACAACTCCTTCGTAATAAAACTTTTAAAATATCTTATATGGATCTAGTATTCAAGATATACGTCTTGGCTAATCTTACCTAATTATCTATGCAAGTGTATATCAAGCTAACTAATAGGAATTATAAGATTCATTATGAATTACTTTTATATTATATTAATCATTTTTTTCATTTAATAGAGAATGCTCAAGGTTTTGAAGAGGTATGATAAATTACCATAAGCTTGCGATACCTGCTATTGCTATATTTGCTGCTGGTGGAATAATCAGTTTCTTATTAGCGTACAACTTCTATCCTGAAAAGCATGTCAATGTCAATATAGGTGGTAAGTGCTATGAATTGCTTGATTCGGCATATGCAAAATATCAAGACCTTGCAGCTAATAATGAGATAGAGATTTTGAAATTGCAGCTTGATGCTATAGAGACAGAACAAGCAATACTACCCGTTACATTCAGTGGACGTCAATCAGACATTATGGACTTTAAAAATAAATATGATATTAACATAATTTCTGACAAAGCAATAAGTGAGGACATTAGTGTTGACAAACGAATAGTAAGAGCCACACTAACAAAAGATGAATTGAAAAAAATTGTAAATGATTTAGTAGTAAAAGATGTCAATCCTTTAAGCAGAACTGTAGCAGGTAGTATTGGATTGCAGCCTACCTCACACATAACACCTGAGGAAGGAAAAAAGATTTCATTAAATTCTACCCAGTTTTTGCGAAAAGGTATCCAGGAAATTATTAATACACAGGATGGAGTAAAGCCAGCTGAATGTCGAAGTACAGTACGATACTAATAATAATTTCAATTGTAATGGTTCTTAACAAATTAGAAGCATAACCGATTAAGAAAATAAGCGAATGCTAAAATTCAATAATTTTCATCTTATTATTATATGG
>JAREAI010000388.1:0-2526 GCA_029240435.1 Nitrososphaeraceae archaeon
AGTATTGACATCAGGATAGAATACTTCTGTCCATCCTCCTTTGTCGGGAGTATCAGCATAACTCCATCCGGAACAGCCTAATAGAAATTCTCCTTCTAAGGACATTTTAATATTATTATTATTTTCTTAATCTTCTATATTACTATGATTGTATTGCTATAGTAGAGAAATCTCACTGCTGAGTCAATACTAAAATAATGAACAATAATTCACAGCTGAAAAGAACCCTTTTAAATGAATTAGCATAAATGCCAGATACTCTGAAAAAGGAATTTTTTATTCTATAGCTGGGTTCTCTATGTATTGGATACACGCTAGGTTTTGTCCAGTCCATCTCTTTATCTTTACTCCAAATAACGATCATACACATAATTACATTTTCATATCGTATCTAGAGACAATCAAATTCAAGATTATCAATGGTCATGCTAATAAAAATAAAAATAGCATTAAACTACAAAAAGAAATCAGGCTTGTAAAAGAAGATATTATCAAAAGAGAGATATTGAGAAAATACTAAATTGCACAAACTCTTGGCTAGAGGCAATGGGAGGCAGCACAGATGATGATATTGTAAAACGAGGTGGATCAATATTACACAGGAAGACTG
Organism: Nitrososphaeraceae archaeon; assembly: GCA_029240435.1. Lineage (GTDB taxonomy): Archaea > Thermoproteota > Nitrososphaeria > Nitrososphaerales > Nitrososphaeraceae > JAJNBK01. The sequence goes on from JAREAI010000388.1 coordinate 611, forward strand.
TGAAGAAACGTTCTGTTCCTCCTGCTGGCTCTGCATTAATAGCAGGAAAATACTCTGTAATACCATAATAAATAAACACGCACACTTGGTCCAAGCATTGCTCAAAGAAGATAAGAATATAAAATTATTTAAAACAGTTCAAAATAGACTTGTACATGACACGATAAGCGAAATAATTTCGATGACAATAATAAGCTCATGCATTTTTGAATTTGCTAAGGATAGATGCTCAAATTAGCAATAGGCAAATCAAAAAGATTTCTCTAGACATAATGATCTGCTGAAACTATAGATTTCTATAGAAATGATATAGTGATACTTTAAATGAGTTTAAAGCAAATCTTCTTATTTGAAAATATAATAAGTAGTATCATTATAGTCCAATAAAGTCATTCTCTGATCAAAACAAAACAATTCTAATTCCGGTGATAGTTGATTCAACTATAATAATTATGACAGATCAATGAACTACATTGCGATATCCACTAGAAATAGGCATATACTATATCTTTAGTGTATGATGTGTATAAGATATACAATGCTATGTTTTTCTTTTAACAGCCTTTTTATATTAACATTGAAAAGAGCAGTGACATTTTACCTCTCCAACAGCAGATGGCTCAATGTCAGGAGAGAGAGAAAAAATATTAGATCCAACAGTATCTAACTCCTCTCCCTCCCTTTACCCAAAGTATTGTTTCATATATATGCACGTTTTGTAACTGAAAGTGTACTATAATAAATGAAAAAAAATTCCTATCTGCTACTAGAGTCGGCAGCCAGTAAAAATAGTTGTCTGGAAGCTAACATCTAAAAATTTTCCAATTAATGGATGACGATATTTACATGACATTGCCAGCTATTTCTTATCTAAAATTTCCATTCTGCCTTAAAAAAGATCAGATTGAAGCAGCGCATGTATGGGTTACCAATGGTTTTAGAGGTACAATACTTTATAGTAGTGGCACAGGCAAAACCGAAATAGCTTTTGAGTGTGCAAGAAGAGCAGCAGCAAGGGATTCCACTCTTACTGCAATAGATAAAGAATGCTCCTCCTACCCCTCTGATGATTCTTGTTGTTCTTCTTTCAATATTTTATATCTTGTTCCACGAATAGTATTAATTGAACAAAATTATAGAAGGCTTCTAGCCTATGGCATACCAGCAGAAAGAATAGGAGTTTACTTTGGTGAACGTAAACAGATACAAGAGATAACAATAAGCACTTACAATAGCATAATCAATAATCTTGATCTTGTACGTAAATCTAATATGGTAATTTTTGATGAGGTGCACTTGATAAGCAATACAGCAAGAACATTTAGCAAAATATTTGATGTGATTGTAGAGGATCATAGCAAAGCTATCTTGGGCCTGACTGCTACAATAGATGAAACAGACGATCGATATAATACCATTATGACACTATTGCCGCCAGTAAAAAAATATCCAATAAAAGATGCAGTAAAGGATCGTAGACTCGCTAGACCAATAATTATTCCCCTGAAGGTCGATCTAACAGATGAGGAACAAAAAATATATGATATCTGCTCTGCCAAAATCAAGAATATATCTAATCGCTTTAAGAAATATGACGCTAAATCAATGTCTTTACTATTATCTAAAGGTGGCTTTGTCAGTGGATTGGCTAAGGCATGGTTTTTAAACGTTAGAAAAAGACAACTTCTGCTCAGTTGTGCAGAAAATAAACTATCAACATCAATAAACATGATAATAAAAAAACATCCAGCTGAACGGATTATGGTATTTAGTGAAACACTTGATTCCATCAATAAACTTAGAGATAGATTAGAATTAGAAGGAATAAAGGCAATGGCAATAGATAGCAAAATGAATTCTATTGAAAGACAAGTGATTCTATCCAAATGGGGTAGAGACTTTTATCCTCTGCTCTC
>JAREAI010000103.1:0-8123 GCA_029240435.1 Nitrososphaeraceae archaeon
TCCTGTTTAGTTGAGCTATAATCCCATCCATTATCTGAAAGATATTCTCTCTGAATCTTTTGTCATTATTGTCGTTATTTCTGTTAGAGTCTATCATAAGTTGATAATATCCCTCCATTGCATTATAAGAAATATAGTAACTTTGTTACGTGTTGTCATGAACATCGCCATCATCACCATTATAATTTATCTGCCTCACTTCTTGGAAAGAACTCTTCATACGGCTGTAGAATTTCTCTGAGAATTCCTCTTCCTTTCTCTGAAACCATGTATTTTATTATTGTTTTACTTCCCCACGCTTCTTCCCTCCTGCTGATTATCTCCTTTCTGACCATATCATCAAGAATTTCTTTATGCTTTACGTTGTTTAACCCGCAATAGCTCATAAGTTTGCTTTGGTTAAGCTCTCCATATTCGTAAAGTTTCAAGAGAATGTCCTTCCTTATGTAAATTCTGTCTCGATACTCATGGACCAATTTGACTCAATTGCTGTAGTGAACAAGACCCTGTAGACAGAAATTATAAACCAGATATGGTAATTTGCGATAACAATGGCTTGAAATACAAGTATCAATTTGAATTTGCACAAAGCACACTTGATCATAAATGTCAGTTACTACAGATATGAATATTAAGGCTTCAGGTAACTAGGTTACGTGTCATAGGTAAACAATGGTTATAACGAAAATTCGACCCTCTCTCTATGTTCTACAATGAAAACAACTAATTCAAAAAAACTTGTAAGCAAAAAAGTGCTGATTCCGGCCATCTTAGGAATTGGAATATTATTATCAGCTATCTTTGTAGCTTCGCCATTAGGGAATTCATGGGCACAACAACAACAACAACGTCAGCTAACAGGAACGAATAACACCAATATTCGTGAATATGATACAGTACCTAAAATCAATGGTTCAGTAAGTGTTGAGGATAACATAAGGAGTTTCCTTGAGGAGAATACAAAGATACCGTTTGTATCAGCTGCAGAAATTGCACAAAAACAGATTGCTAACGGAACAGTATTAGGAGGTCACTTGGGGGTAACACAAGGATATCTAACATATACATACATTATAGTAGATCAGGCTAAAGAGACCATACACAAAGTAATTATCGATGCTGGAAATGGCCAAGCTCTATATGTATCAGATGGCCGGCAAATAGATTCGTTCAGTCATCCAATGTTTGGATCATTTGGACATGGAAAAGCACACGGATTTGGTGGAGGACCATGGCACGGATTTGGAGGATTTTGGCATGGTTCATTTAGATGATAAAAACATCCTGGATTTATGGCAATGCAATGTTGACTGCAACAACACCAGCCTCCTGGGATGATATGGCCTAGGTCTATCACATCTATTCTTATTTCGACAGCTTTTTTCTGCTACGAGCCTTGGTAAAATTTTTCCAAGTCTATCATTTTTCTTGTATTGTCAGTGCTATGGTTGTTGTTATCTTTACTATTAGACAAGACTTTAAGAGTGTAATATTACATCACAAGTTCTTAGATAGATCTGTTAGTTTTATGCATTTGTGTTTTTAATTATCATATTTTATGGATGTGATAAAATAGGAATGCATTTTTGTACTTGATAATTCTTGCAGCTCTTGTTTATAATATTTAGAAAGTTAGCTTTATGAATTATCACCTTAAAACTTCTAAAGCATTATCGACTATAAATTCTATTTTGTCTGAAAGACTCTAGTTCGACCAAATTTGAGAAATATTTAATTCAAGTTGCAACTCAATAAATAACGACAAAAATTGACTCAAATATTCTAAATTCTTTCTTTGTGAAACGAAGAGTCTACGAATAGTAATAGTTGTTGTTGTTCTTCAACTACAGCACACTTAGTGCCTTCACTTGGAATATTATTAAAATATATGTTATCTGTAGATAAGGTAACTATGAGCCAACATCTACAAGAAAGAAGTAAAGATAACAAAAGGATCACAGAACGGGATATAGAACAACCAGAACCAATAGTTAAGCAAGATCTATTGTGGCGGTCAAAGTGGCAAACAGGTAAAGTGAAGGAAAGACTTCAGCAGTAAATCTAGTCGGTGCGAATAGTGGATTTTAAACATTCTTTTTATAACTTAATTATTCTGTCTTTACCTTATTTTAGTAGTTGATAAATTATGTTTAACCGACTTTTCATCAATCATGGCATCTCCAATTCTGCAGTAATAAATGATACTTTTACTCTATACAAAAAAGTATCAGAACAATATGGCAATCAAGATATTCTAGAGTATGTCAGGCAATTAGTTCCTAAAGGGATCTTGAACAATTCAGTAATAGAGCATGAAGAACCGCTGAAATCAGTTCTTCAGTGGTTCAAGAAGGACTTTATGAAATGGACACCTAAAGACCCAAAATGTGAAAAATGCAATAGCTCAGGTCTGCCAATGAGGTTTGAATTGATTAATGGTAATTCATGGAAGTTGCGAAAGATAGAGACTTATACATGTAATACTTGTGGTTCCAAGCAAGTATTTCCTAGATATGGTGATATTCTGAAGATCGCACAAACAAGAACTGGAAGATGCAGTGAATGGTCTATGATCTTTGGTGCTATTTTAAACTCACTATCTATTGAAACTCGCATGGTTCATGATTACCTTGACCATTGCTGGAATGAATCACTAATAAATGGAAAGTGGACACATGTTGATTCTACTTTAGAATACCCAGTCTCTTTTGATCATCCTTATTATTATGAGCAAAATTGGGGAAAGAAATACAGCTACGTGCTCGCATTTTCCTATAACAGTTTAGAGGACGTTACTCAAAGATATACGAAAAGGCGTGTTGAGTATACCTCCTACTTACCTAAATTGAAGAAGATTTATGCCGATATTTGACATAAATGAAAAGTCATCCACTATGGATGCAGATAAATAACTATAGCAATAGCAGCAAGGCACTCATTGGTAGTAAAAGTGAAAGTATAAAAACAAGTTTGTTGTCAGTAAACCGAAATTATATTTTATATATCTAATGTTAGCGCAAATTATATTTTATTATCTGTGACCTGATCTAATACTTAAAGCCACACCGGAGATAGCTTGATTTTAGCAAAGCCTTTGTCTGTATGCAAGACATGAGTATTGTATTAATGTCTCCTGATAGACATGCAACTATTGATATTCTGTCATACATCTTAAAGCAAATGAAACAGATATAGCTGGAAATACAAGAAGTTCCACTTCTAATGCAAAATGGATTGAAGTTGATAAAAGTAATTTAATGATTACACGCAACGTCTTATTGCCGCTAATAATAATATAGCTCTGATGATAATCGTAGCGTAGCAACTAATCACCACTATCTTCAGCCATAGTTTATAGTGTACTAGACTTATTTTAGATACCTCTATAAACTTGACTAAAATCGATAAAACTCAAATTCCACTTAGGCGACAAGGAAAACATAAACGAAACGTGCGAAATGAGGCCGGGTCGGATTCAGAACAGAATTGACTTTAAGAATACATCCGACAATTCAGGAATGGATTTGAAATAAGAAGGAGCCTATATTCAGTTTAATATTTTGGATGAATGTAAATAACTCTTGGTTCTTGCCCAGGGGGTGTCAAACATATTTGAGACAATAACTAGGCCCAGAAATACTTCCCATTAAATTCTCATCAATAATAGTCTGGCCTTTAGGAGAGATACTCTCCCTGTCCAATAGGTGTTTTACTTCTTAAAAGTAATAGTAAATGAGGTGTAGGTGATTGATTATATGAGTTTATTTCCAAATGAAGATATTCTTACCAAAGAAGAAATCGAATCATAGAAAAGTTTTGTAGTTGGGTCTATCCTCAAAAGGAGAAGATAGAAACTTATTCAATAATATGCTAAATGATTGTTACAAGTATGCTGCTGCAATTAACGCAAAGGGCGAGCCATTTCCAACCGAACCATTACTTATAGCCTTGCTGCTTTCACAACATAAAATGATTGACTGGCTAACAAAACAAATTTCAAAGTATGAATCACATCTTAATAATAATAACAAAGAAGTTAAGGAATCCAAACAAGAAGAAGAATTAGGTAGGGAAAATGCACGTGATTACATCAGAAAGAATGGAGGAAGAATTCACTATATTGATGATTATTAGTCACGGAGATTGTACAACCTTTTATAAATTCTCTAAGGGCTAAATAGATTGATGTTTCGTTGCAGATAATATATCTTAAGGTTTCAAGGGAGTAATTCAGTCTATTAAAGCGGTTCATCTATTTGACAGACAAATAGATCAAGGTTTTGTAAGTAATCATTTTAATCCAGCCATAGGAGCTCTGACGAAAATTATATCTAAGTTGCGGTAGTTGACTGTACATATTTGCATTAGTGTTACCGCTGCTTTCTGAAGATGCTGGTTCCCCATGTATATCTACTTGCTAATTCCTACGTGTCTTATTTAGGGAGCTCCCTTATATATCATCACATTTATCTTGGAGAATTTTGTTGGTAAACGAACATGAATAAAGAAGAGCACACATTTGATTTAATAGTAATAGGAACTGGTACTGCTGCGTCTACCACCGCATCAGAGTGCCGTTCTGCTGGATGGAGTGTTGCTATAATAGACTCACTTCCGTTTGGTGGAACATGTGCTCTACGCGGATGTGATCCAAAAAAAGTTCTTGTCGAGGCAGCAAAGATAATTGATTCAAATCAAAGGCATGAAAATAAAGGTATAATCGGTTCAGGAGGAGTTCATATTGAATGGTCTGATTTGATACGTTTTAAGCGGACTTTTACTGATCCTTTCCCAAAACATAGAGAGGATGGTTACATTAATGCTGAGATTGTTCCGTTTCATGGTCACGCGCGGTTCATTGGTCCAACCACTGTTAAAGTCGAAGTAGATAAGGATACAAATAATAATAATAATATATTTCTCAATGGTAAGCATATTCTAATAGCTACAGGTTCAAAACCTATCAACCTAAATGTTCCTGGTTCAGAGAACATTATTACAAGTGATCAATTCTTAGAGTTAGGAGATGATAATTTACCTGATAGAATTGTATTTGTTGGTGGCGGATATATTTCATTTGAGTTTGCTCATATTGCAGCACGTGCTGGAGCAAAGGTTACAATTTTACATCGTGGTAAACAACCTCTGGAACACTTCGATCCAGACCTTGTTAATAGATTGGTACAAAGAAGCAGAGATATCGGAATTGATGTAAGATTACAGGCAGCAGTTAAGAGTATTGATAAATCATCATCATCATTATCATTGTCATCGTCATCTATGACGACCTTCAATGGTGATGGTAGAAACAAATTAGTTGTGCATTATTCTTCTTCTTCATCCAATATTTCTAAAAAAAATAAGCGAAATAGTGATGAAATGACATCAAGAGTAGAAGCTGATATGGTGGTACATGGTGCAGGTAGGGAGCCGAACATTAATGGACTTGATCTGATGGATGCAGGCGGTGTAAAATATACTCATCGAGGTATAACAGTAAATGAATATCTGCAAAGTGTTTCAAATCCAGCTGTTTACGCAGCAGGCGATGTGGCTGCTAATATGGGCCTACCACTAACTCCTGTAGCAAGCTATGATGGAGCTGTTGTAGCAAATAATTTAATCAAAGGTAATACTCTGAAGTCCAACTACAACGGCTTACCTAGTGTTGTATTTACTATTCCACCTCTTGTCTCTGTGGGTATGCAGGAAAAAGAAGCAAAAGACCAAGGCCTACGATTTAAAACCAAGTATGAAGATACTTCTAGCTGGGCATCATCTAGGAGAGTAGGTGAAACCTGTGCAGGATTTAAAGTACTAGTTGAGGAAGATACAAATCGAATATTAGGAGCCCATATTCTGGGCCCTCATGCTGAAGAAATTATTAACATATTTTCAATAGCTATTAGATTAGGACTTACCACAAAGGATCTTAATGATCCAATACTTTACACCTATCCAACTAACTCTTCCGACATACTATATATGCTATAGATTATCGAAAAGGGCTCTTAACTTAATGGCTCCAAAATTCATTCCAGGATTTCATTATTTTATCAATGACGGCAGATCATCTGATTACCTACACTTATTTAAAGTCCTAATGTTTCAAGATAAGACCCTATTTCTTTAAATGAAGCCCGATGATAGTCATTTATATGTTCAAGGACACGATAAAGATGATACCCATTATCAAGCAGATTACACCTGTTGCATTTAATTCTATAATACGGATAAATTCCTAAAATTCTATATGCCCTCAAAATGTCCTCATCATCAGCTACGTATTCATATACAGATAAGGTCGTCGATGATTCATCTCCAATTCCAGCCTTTGACATCAGCAAGCCATTAACACAGACCTTAACTATAGATTTTGTTGATGTGATTTGATGATGATCTTCATCTAGATCTGTAATTTCGGAAATTTTCATAAAGTATCCAAAACATTGTTCTTCAGTGGCATTTTTCAGTATTTGTAAAAGTTTTACTTTCTATTTTACTTTCTATTTCTTTTTTCTTCAAGAGCCTTTTTAGCATCATCTTCGCCTTGTTTTATTAATTTCTTTATTGTAGTAATTGAAAAATCAGCATCTTCAAAAATAAAATGTATGTCTTCAGTTCTTTCTATCTTTGTTATTTCTTCAATTATTGCTCCACGATCTGTCGCTAGTTTATGATATTCTTTTTCTATTTGAAAGAATAAATCTTTCATACTTTCATCTATATGAACATTATTTAGGAGGTCATGCATTTGTCTCATTACTGTAAGATATTTTGATATTACCTTTGACATACGTATGTTATGATCAGTTTTATCTGTATGTATTATGTCTCTTGCTCTATGCCAAATATCAAATATATGCATCGGAAGTTCTTCTTGATTTTTTGGAAATAGATTGACTATGTATACTAGTTTATTATTCTTTGGAGATTCATCTATTACTTCTCTTAATGGAGTATTGCTCAACAGGCTTCCATCCCATAAATATTTTCCATCTTTTTCTGTCCAAGGTATACCGTAAAATGGATAGCTAGCACAGGCAATAACATGGTCTGAATCTATTTCCATATTGTCGCTATCAAAAGTAACGGATTCACTTTTTTGTATATCTGTAGATGTCATAATTAATCGTGGAGCTATTCTTTTAGTCTCCTTATTTGTAAAAGATTTATTATTAATATTATTTTTATAATGATCGTTTATTTTATCAAAATCTACAAATTTAGTCAAAGTTTCCTTTAGTGGGGTAATGTCAAATAAATGAGGAATATTATTTGTATAATTATAAAAAATTGAATAGTTATTAAATAATGTAGCAGATGAATACCAAACTGGTTCAAACGCATTCCTATTGCCATATAAAGATGCAAAAATAGACGAGAAAATAGGTCTTATATTGTCTGAAAGAAAGGATGGCGTCACATTTTCTGCTAATGTAAACCAAAATTGTTCAAGGTTTTTTGCAGAGGGTTCAGAGTTACTTCCTACAATTATAGCCGCATTTATAGCCCCTATAGAAGTACCTGCAATTATATCAAACTCAATTCCATATCTTTCTAAAGTTTTATAAACCCCACACTCATAGGCACCTAAAGAACCACCTCCTTGCATTACTAAGACCGTCTCCTGTCTTTGTGTGCTTGTATCTCTTATCTGTATTCTACTATCTTCCAATACTTTCAGCATAAACAAAATCCCAATAATAAAATTACGTAGTTCCTGAAAAATGGATTATACTTTACTTATAGATCTAGTCTAGATACTATATAGTTTCGCAAGGCTTCCATCTACTGCAATATATGATCTGGCCTATGAGGATACTGAAAAAGCAATAGTGCTACAAAATACTAGAAATAGAAATAAGACTAATGAGCATGAAATTGATAATAGTATTAGCAAAGAATTAGTTGACCGTATACTCCAACTTGAATTGCAGGGAGAAGAGATATTTCAGTTACTAATATAATAGATAATATAATAACTGCTAACTTTGATATAATATCATTTGTTTTAAGATGTCGCTGCTGCTGCTGGTTATACATCGATATCTCCTACTAAAAATGTAATGTAATTTATAAGATTGTTGATACCATATATATATATATACCAATAGATAGTA
>JAREAI010000104.1:0-8793 GCA_029240435.1 Nitrososphaeraceae archaeon
AGAAAAAGGAAAACATGCATCTTCAACTGAGAGTCGTAGATTAATATGGGAACAGGTAGTATGGCCTTTAGTATTAGAGAAAAACAGGCAATTTTTCACTCTTCGAGAATACCGTATCAAAAGTAATGAATTTATTAGAACTCACAATATTCAATTACCGACTTCGAGACGTTCAGGGGGACTCATTTCTTTAATGAATAAAGGTATCTTAAAAAGCGACAAAGGACTTTATTCAATTCACTATAAGCTTATACCATATATAAGAAAGAAAGCCAATCTGGACTATGGCGCTGCAACTAGAGGTACATACACAAACTGATCCCATATTAAAAATTTCAGAAAAAGGTGATCATATCAAAAACTATAATTGTAATAACGTATATGCTCTAGATCATGACTGACCATGACGATAATTCAATGGAATTATAAGGTAGTCCTACACCACATTTAGGACATTGCCATTTTGATTTTGATTCCATGCTCACCATGTCTCTCCCATTATGTCTCTCCTTTTTGTTTCACCCTACAACTAAATTGACTATACCCACTTCAAAGTTGAGGTAGAAAGCTAGTCTTTTCTCCATATCATATTTCTTTCATTATAAGTATTCATTTGGCCGCAATATGGACACACCTCATTCACATTTGAAAAATTATTGGTCTTGAGGCTTTCTTCACTGTCTATTCTAACTGCTGTTAATCTAAACCCTTTCCCGCAGTTCTTACAACTAACTATTACGACCATTTTGAAGCAGCTAACATGGTTGTACTCTTTTTAAAGTTTAGTTTTATTCGATATGTAAGCTCCATAAGGACGATCCGACAAAGTTTGAATTGCATCTTGACTCTCCGATGGATCGGGAGGAATAAAATATGACAATAGATTGGCCACTGGGTCAGAATTTCTTCATATTTTAAAACTAAAGTGTCGAAATACCGATATTATCTTAGCTTAGGTGGCAAATCGCATATACTAGAGTGTTGCTTCTGGAGAATTGTTTTATCATATATCGTAATATCGTAATATAATTTGAATTGCTTTATTTTTGATTTACCCTTACCTAGTGCGACAAGTGATCTTATAACTTCAAATCTGCCTGGTTTTCTTCTTATCCACAATCATCCCCATACGATTGATGAATAATGAATAACCTCATATGCAGCATATATATCCAGCATTTTATTTCACTCACTGTACCCATTTTTTGGCTTGCAATAATATTATATAGGATCGCCCTTAAAAGAACTACATTAAGGTATACCAGGATTATATAGAAAATAATTCCGGTTTACCGACTGCATACTATGATATATTATATTGACATAATCATGTGGCAACGACAATACCACCAATACCAACCAAAATAAACGAGGAAAAGGAAAGAATACTCATAAATAAATTCCGAGAGTATCGACAGTTCAAAGTCAATTGGGCTGAAAGAGATGGTGAAGGGTGGATAAATTATAGAGAGAAAAATTACAATGAAGTTATTTTACCTATAGCAATCAAATCTAACATAATATCCTACACGAATGAGCATGAAGGGACTGTTTCATTTACTGATCAGTTCATAAGTTTTTTAATCAACGCGGCTCAAGTTAAGAAGACAATTGATAAACAAAAATTATTAGGGAGTCTTGCGTTTATGGAATATTATGCTGCAGCTGAAGTGGCTAATTATCTAGGCCTAACATATGAAGAATTCTGTAGCCTGCCATCAAAAGATCCAGATAAACTTAAGTTAATAATTGATTTAGGTGAAATAGTTCACCGATTAATCAATTCTGAAATTTACGAGCGTTTAGCGCTCGCGCAAGAGGAACAAATGAAAGATAGAGCAGAATTTAGGAAGAGGGTGTTAAGGAAATAGAAACTTACTCGGTACTATTTGATTATAAATAGTAGACTAAAATGCAGTGGCTACTTTGCTTATCACATCTATTGATTGAGATGTATTGGATCAATCACTTAAACCGTAGTAGTAGTTTGAAATGTAACTACTATCTCATAGTTTGCCACTGATAGGCGTAGTAGGCGTTAGGGTGGAAAACAGTGGTTCCACTTTAAGGGACTTTATTGCCGGAATGTCGCCGATAGCCTTTAAGGCTTCGATCTTGATGCACTTTATACATAAATCAGCTCTATCCGCCTCTGCACTATTGAAATCCTCAATAGTCAGTCTATAGTAGGCGTCTACATCACAATGCTCGCATTTTATCATATGTTTTGTAACAAACAATGCTAAGGAAAACATGTATGTGTTTGTTTGTTGATAATAACTGACTTGAGTGTAAATAGATTTTTACTCAATACATGTGTGTCTGAATGTCTCAAGTTAGTCATTGACTTTATTGCAGCGTTATATAATACTGTCACTACGCGATATCCAAGCCCAACGTGAACGTCCCTATCTGTGTTTATGAGATTACACCCATTTTCTGACTGGACCAAATATACATTCGAGTTAACTTTAAAATTATAGAAGGAACGGTAACCGATGAAAACTATTCAAGTACCTTCACGATAGCAGACGTATATCACGTGACTAACTCACCATAATTCTTAGTGAAGAAGGAACTTTTACTTTATTGCCTTCTATTACTGGCTTGATAAGATTTAACCCTTGATCTTCTAGAATCTTTTTGCCACCATTGGATAGTATAAAGCTGCCAAAAGAGATAGCTCCGTTAAGATTCTCCACAGTAGCAGGAATAGTAAATGAGAAATAAATTGGTTCACCATGTATTGTCTGGCCGCTATTTTCTGAAATGTATGATATCTTTCTATAAATATCAACAAATGTAGGATCTGCAAGATTAATCTGAGGGGGTAATGTAATATATGGAAGTCCTCTTGCAATGGCTTCATGTTTGTAGGCTGCAACAGCATCTAATTGACCTTGTTCTAAAATAGTTCTCAGGATTTCCTCTGGGAAGATTTGTTTGGGGTTTCTATCATCTCCTAGTATTCTTTGCTTTATTCCAGAGTCATTATAGTATAAGTTAGCCAATTTTGCAGTCAAGATCATGTAATATCCCTTTGGATCTAATTCTGGGTCAGTTCTTCCAAACTTGAAATCTTGTCTGGACAGCACGTGGTACCATGGTAATTCTGCCGTTCTTGCCTTCTCCAAGTCATGAAATAATCGGCTGTTGGGAGAATATGCAATCACCATTTCCGCAGAACCAAACTTAACCAACCAATCTGCCAATCGGGGAGTATTATTCATCAATTTTTTTATTGGAATAGTACCTGCACTGACAAAGATGTCAGGTTTTCTTAGCTCATCTGTTATCATGTTTGCGACTTGTATAGAACCTCTGGGTTCGCCATCATAAATATAACCTGTTCTCTCTTGAAAGGTTGGTCCTAAGGTTTCTTCAAAAGTCCTTATTAATGAAGCAGCATACATTACAAACACTTTACCTTTAGGTACCTGTGCGTGGCTGGTAGGAATAGCTGACATCAAACCAAGGTCAGATACTGAAACTAACAAAATAGTAATACCAAGAATCGCAGCAGTGATGACTATGTATTTCTTATTCAAACTACACACAATTGACTATATCAGAGTGATGGATGAATAGTAATACTTACATGCCTACATAAGAATTGTTTTGAATGAATATCGAGCATTTCACGACAATTCTATAGCCTGACCTTGTTCCATGATAATGAATCAATCTGTGTCTACATTGTGTCTCAAGGAAGAAAAGTCAGTCTCTTCAAAGGAACATAAAAAATAAGAGAGTTGTTCAAGTTAAAGCATCTCTTGCTTTTACCTTAGCCTTGTTTAGAGTTTCAGAGCTAGGTTTACCCTCAGCATGATCTTCTGAGGTCTTCATTTTTGCTTCAGCATCTTGACTTGCATTTTTTACTTTTTTTACCGGGTCTGTCATGTGACAATAATATTATAGTAAACATTACTTAAATGACTTGTAATACGTTATGACATAAAGACATACAAATCTAAATTCTTTGGATATATGGATTCAAGAAGGTGTTAGTGGTGAAGACAGGATTAGATATGTTCTCTATATTCACCTATGTGGCCTAGAAGGACGATTATTTATTTTATATAGATAGAAGGTGTCAATTCGAAATTGGTAGCCCATGGGTTATAAAGGTAATTCAAGCCAGAATCCTGATGAGAAGAAGAAGCCTAGCATCAGCAGTGTTTGATACCCTATTGATACAATAAAACGAGATGTGTCCATTGATTAAATGGGTAATAGTAAAGTTATCTCAAGATCGTAGTCGAGTTCCAGAAATCAATCAGTAGAACCCTTTCTTTTAATAAGATGTATAGATATTTTACAACGATATGGATTTTCCGCGTGGTGACTGGGCCATTGTCTCTATCGATGGTGCTATTACAAGAGTAAGAATAGTGCATAAAAGTCGAGGAAGGTATGTAATTGTTGAAGATTCGAAAGATGGTAAATATATTAACAGAGTAATTGACGCAGGGGACATACTGCAAGTTGAGAAATGAACTGGCTTAACCGCAAACAAACAACATAAACTGTATTACGATAATACGTTTAGAGCTCATACAATACAATCACATCCCCTCTTCACTAATCATTGGTAGGATTTTGTTCACGATGACATTTTCATGATCTGCTTCTATATCAAATGATGCCAAAAGGATAGGATATTCTCTATTCTCTAGGGTTACAGTTACCCTTTTTATTTTCTGATACAATGTAAACGAGTAGATTGGTTTGCCAAGTTTTGATTCGTAATCCTTCCTGGTATTCATCCTTAGGACTGATTGCATAGCATACATTTCTATCTCCTTTGGCGTCAATAGTGGTACAAGACCGCTCCTGTATCTTGATATGATTTGATTTCCCATTTTGTTAGAGATTCCTACAAATCTGATAGTCTTATCAGACTCTAATATTCTACTGCAAAGACTATCCAGACGTCTTTCAGTCTCATCCATTAACTACATTATGGTTACCGAAGTATATCAGTATGCAGATATTGGTAAAGGAATTCTTCTAATCAATTTCTCTTCACTTATCCTATGCATCAAGCTAAAAAGCTAACTTTTTTACAAAAAGGGACGCAGATACAATCCAAGGCTAAATGCCTCTTTCTGACAAACTTTCCCATTTTCATATCACTTTGTTTTCTATATCGTATAAAATGAATCTATGAGTTCCCTAGGCTCCCTTGAACGTTTACCTTTTTTATGTTGCACTATCTGTACCTTTGGATAAGTCATCATGGATTTTGCACTTGCACCCATTGCGACCATAGCTCTAGTCAATCATCTTCTCATAAGACTAAAAACGTACTCAAGCATGTCGAGACTCAATTATGTAATACTGCCAAGACTTCCTGCGACTGAGTAATATTCTAAGTCATTGGACTTTCTTACGCCATTTCAAAATATTCTTTGCTATCTAAATTGTTGTTGTTAATGACCGTGGCTAGTCGCAAATGTTGTTATATAATTGGATCAACATATTTTTCGCATTGCTGTAAGCTGAAGCACAATCATAGTTAACGCGCCTGGCGCTAGATACATCATATAACAATGTCTAATAAGAGATTCATCCTAAAATGAAGGGTAAGGACTAATAAATTCCTTATATCTTATAGTTACTTTTCACTGTGTACTTTGTGATCCCATCATTTCCCTTAGTACAGATTCGCCCGCTTTCTGTATCTCTTCTTGACTCAGATCTTGATTATGTGTGGCTATGGACCATATATGTCCAAAAGGATCTTTGAGCTGACCGTACCTGTCTCCCCAAAACATATCCATTACAGGCATCACGATAGTTGCTCCAGCATTTACAGCTTGGTTAAAGACTTTATCAACATCCTCAGTGTAAATATGCAATGTGACAGCACTTCCCCCTATGGATTTAGGTGAAAGGCATCCGCCATGGGGAAACTCATCTGATAAAAGAAGTATCGAGTCTCCAATTTTCAGCTCTGCATTGATAATGCTTTTTCCGTCTGGGCCAGGATGTCTGTAGGTTTCTTTAGCGTCAAATGCACGTTTATAATAATCGATAGCAGCCGCTGCGTCATTAACAACCAAGTATGGTGTAATAGAGTGGTATCCTTCAGGTATTGCTTTAGCCATTTCTAGGTATATACAATGTCGTAATATAATAGCGTTCATGAAAAATATCTTTGATTGAAAATGAGATAAAAGTCTTCAATTCCTTGGTGCTCTCATACCTCATGCTAAAAGTAAACACATCAAAGGATAAAACATCAAAAGTCCTTACTAATACTATTGTAGTTGATTAGGCTAAGACAAATAAGAATCTTCAAAGTTATATCCAAAAAGCTACCAGAAGAAATGAACGCTGTCATACTAAATGAACTCAAGTACCGAAGGTAAGCTGCGGATTGACCAATAATATCATCATATAGTTAAATCATAAAAGTCTCCATTATCTATACATATATTGGATCATATTCATAATGATAGCAAGCCTTACAGAATAACTCTTTGGTTATTACTCTTATTCATATTTGCATTTGCAGCACTATTAATCGATTATTTTCTAGAATCTCTACCAATATTCAGTATATCTATGTTTATGATATTAATGATATTAGTCCTAATTGCATGGTATCATAGATTATAACTTCCAAGGTAATGCCCACCTTCAATTTAGGCTAGAGTAAAAAACTAAAAAAGACAATAATGCGAAGAGTCAGAATTTTAGTGATTATATAATATCGGCAAAATTGAGGCAGAACATAAAAGATAATATGAAATTTCTTAAACCTGTAAAGTCGCTGAGTTGACTTCTCCATCTATCTGAGGACATGAGTTAGATGGGATCTAAAATTATTCCTTGAAAGAAGTATGTGCTCAAAATTACTTAGATATTATTGTTGTTTTATAAAAAGATCGTAAGTTGATACATAGCTTGTGAATGTATTATGTTTTTAGATTAGTGAAAACTACATTAAAGTACTATGGCTTCTTTTGGGTCACATTAGGACTGTTATCATGAGGTATCTGAATAATAATAGAAATTTCTAGGGCAGAATTGCCTATTATTTATTATATTGCGTTGCACTAAAAATGCGAGGAGTTAGAGGAAACGAGTTGAAAAGGGACACTACATGTATTTCATATAACATTGAATAATATTGCAGAAGAAAACCTGTCTCAATGTTAAATGGTTTTTCAATGCTGTTTGATATTACCCTCCTAGAATGTCCTAACTGCTAAGCCTTTGTGAATACGGTTGGTCTTTCTGTATTTTCAATCCCTCTTAGAGTCAAGTATCCATCTAACGCCGAGTTAGAACAGAAAAACTTTGAGGAGTCCAACTCGCAACGCCATTTATAATAGAGCATATTCTTGTCACAGGCTGATAACATCTTTGTCATTTCCTTTGTTTGCTGTTTGGGAATGCTATTATCATCATCATCTGTAATGAGAGTCTTTTCATATACTGTTTTCCTACAAGTGAATATGTATTCTTGTGCTAAACTCTCCGCTTCTATGTGTAGTTGTTCCCATTTGTAAATAGATACCGATAAGCTCAGCACAGCTACCATAGGCACCATCGCAACTATTGTCGTTATAAGGGACACCATCGTTGCCCCACATTCATAATTTAAGTGACAGCACCTTTTCTCCTTTTCAATACAATATTTTATCAAACATATTCGGGGCTTTCTTGAGTACAATCCTATCATCAAAAAGTCATACAATGTT
Source organism: Nitrososphaeraceae archaeon (assembly GCA_029240435.1). Classification (GTDB taxonomy): domain Archaea; phylum Thermoproteota; class Nitrososphaeria; order Nitrososphaerales; family Nitrososphaeraceae; genus JAJNBK01. Next base: position 7,713 of record JAREAI010000104.1, read on the forward strand.
CCTACTAGATTTTCTTCTCAACGCTTGGGATGACTACAAGGTTAGAATAAAATTTGCGCTGTAGCCTATATCCTCATTATATCAAACTATAATATATCAATTCAGATCGGGGTATGAAAATTTGTAACACTTAGCCATATGATCTGCGAAATCCTTGTTATATAGGCCTTTTTAAAATGGAAATGCAATAATCTGTCCACACTGAGAAAAGCCATGACAGTTGGCTTTGGGATTGGTATTCTCGATCCTGCCAAGTATTACTGGAAGAATGCTTGGAAAAAAGCTTGGAATTATACATTTGTTTCTTACAATAACAGGCGGATTCGGACTAGCTTTTCTCTTTAGGAATTTAAAGAGAAGAATGAAAACAAATGAAATAGAATATGAAGAGGGTCGAAACGAATGATTCCGCAAAGAACAAAACTCGTATATCAATCAGGCTGGCGAGACAGACATTTCATTTTCATTAAAGGATAAGAAAGGAGGGATTGATAAGATGATAGGAGGCGCAGAGGAAAAGGAGGAAATTGAAATAAAAATAAGAAGAGAACATACAGTATATGATAAAAGTTTTCCCACATGGCCATATTAATAAGTCAAACAGATCCCTTTATTTTGCGGCCGCCGCCTTTACTGCTCTAGCGGGTAGTTTGCACCTTATACTAGTGCGATATTTTATTGGTTTTGATTCTAACACGTCAACATTTTTTATAATCACAGGGTTAGCACAAATATTCTGGGTATTGCCTATCATAAGAAGATGGGGAAGGCTTTGGTATATAGTAGGCATTGCTGGAAGTATAGCATTAATTGTATTATTTCTTCGTGTTAGCTATGACTGGGCATTTGTGGAATTCTATTTAGCTACTGTTATAGCACAAATATTCTGGGTATTCCTATCATAAGTAGATGGGGAAGGCTTTGGTATATAGTAGGCGTTGCTGGAAGTATAGCATTAATATTTTCTTGGAATATTACAAATGCCCCACTCCCAGTCAAAGGAGTTGCGGCACCTTATGATGATATATCTATTATAATTGAAACTTTGCAGGTAGTATTTATAGCTGCTATGATGTCAATA
>JAREAI010000105.1:0-7987 GCA_029240435.1 Nitrososphaeraceae archaeon
TAAATCATATTTTGGGAAAAAGTATCCTGCTAAATTTTTGTCCCAATCATAAATTTTGTATATTGTATCTTCATATTCCATTTTCCATTTTATCTTCTTATTTTCTATTCCAAACAATTAGTATTACTAAATAATGAGGTAGATATATGTAAGTTAGTGATGGCTTACCTACTCTATATTATTCTTTAATATGATTTGGATTTATTATATGGGCATTATCTAATCTTTAACTGGGATAGGTTTAGTGAAATTTTCAAAGTGGTCAAATAACGCATAAGCAAATCTATGGTTAAGAAATAAAACATACAATCCGTCTTTCATCATATTTTCAATTATGACGCTTAATTCTTCAATCTTGATAATTGGTATGTATGATAGTGAGTCTGTGACAAGCATCAAGTTTGTATTTTCATAATTGTCCACCATATCATATAGCAGTGATTCTAGAATTCCAAAAAAACTAAGATCATAATGGGTTATCTTAGATCTAAAAACAGCTACAATTATTTCTATGTCTTCTCTCCCTTTCATTTTAGATGCAACTATTGGTGAAGAAAAAATCTGTCTTCCTTGATCAAAGATTCTATTATATTCAATATTATAATAGTTGTTTGATCTGAAGAATTCTTCACTTCCTTTTAGTAACTGAGCATCAGTCAGCCAATTTTCATTTCTATATTGATTCATTCTAGAAAAGAATGACCTAGCACTTACCATTCGTGGATTAGGCAAACGATTAACTATTTTCTTTCTCCTAATAAATTGTTGCTAAGCCATTATCAGCAGTTAAGATCAGAAGTTCTTTCAAGATAGTAAGTAAAATCGCAAACAAGAATACATTATCAATAATAACTGGCATTGAGTCAAACACTTAGATATGTTCTTACAAAAGTAATTTGAAGATGAAAATATAATATCCTTTTGTTGTGAAAATTATGTGTTTTTTAGTGTCCCGTATTTTGTATATGGAATTATTGTTATTGTCATTTTTCAAGCAAGTTATTCAACTTTTCAAATATTTAATCACTCCATTTTCACATCCTCTTCCATAAAAGTATTAAAGCCATTACCTGAAATATATACGAAAAACTTACTCCAACATATATGAGCCCAAGGCTGGTGATTCCATTAAAATGAATTGATCTTGATTGTATAATCCTACAGCCTTTTCAATTCTTCAGTTAGTTAATCTTCCAGTTATGTTAATCTCTTTGATATGTATTTCAATTTTCCCCATAACTGTCACTAGGTAACAGCGATCTATTCTGTCAGCAAGTATGAGATAATGAAGTTAATCTTTACACTCTTTTTCTTTTGTTTGTTATGAGTTTTCTATAGTAGCAAGAGATTAAAGTCTCAAAACTACAGCAGTTTTTGACTTCAATAAGCGATTGTTTTTGTGAGTAAAGGATTTGACAGATCTTTTTCTAAATTGTAATATGCATTAATGAAATGATAATTTATTTGTCATACTATGTGCTTCGTACTAGATTCTTTGGCTATAGGAAGATTTAGTAACTTGAAAAAGAATCTGGTTAAATAAAAAAATTTTAGGATGTTATAATTACAACGTCCTCAAAGTCAGCAGGTCTCATCATTATTGTTGTTATCTTTATCTTTATTGGCAACATTTATCATCATTTGCTACATATTCAAATAGTCTATAATTTTATGCTATCCTAGGGGGATAAAATGGTGTATTTTCCATAATGATAGTATGTAACCGAAATTATTATATAATATAGTATCTATACTTACTTACACCTATCCCAAAAGAGGATGATAATAGGGTTAGCCCTAAGCAATATCCTGAATTTGGATAGGATGGTGAGAAAAGAAAACCGTATTCTGAATATTATGGTAAGAATACGGAACAATTTCCACCACCAACAAAATAATTGAGCATAAATAATATCACAGTTTTTTCGTGTTGTCTTCTCCTATCACTTTCGTTTTAAAAGTCTATAAACAGAATTGGACTGTGTTGATCCCATTCAAATCTTTTCTTGCCTTTATCAGAATTCAGAATATAGGTTGATAAAATAATATTTCTAAAAAGAGTACATGATTCTAAGTCGCTCTCTGAAGCCACACGAGTATGTAGATGTGAGATGTCAAGGGTCCATGCAAAGAAAACGAGACAAATATGCATTATGTATTTTCTATGATATCACCAAAAGTAAAACACAAGCAATAGATATATTAGATTTTAAGTATTGTATGGTAGTGTAGGAAGTAGTATTCGAAGTTACGCATACATAATAGACTGAAGAATATTTATTTACAGAAAAAAGCGACATCAACCTTTAGAAAATATCTAAATTGTATATATATATTAAATTACAATCAATTAATACTATTTTTTGATTCATACTCTCATTACTTTGCAACTATTGGTATTTCGAATTGGATTTAGATACATGCTCTTTGTTATCTTTACGTTAATAACGGTCTAAATAGTAAATATGCTGTAATACAACCTATCGGCAAATTCAAACCTGTTATAATAATTTTATTAATGGTTATATAGGATATTTGCAAATGAGCAGCTACTCTAGGAAGTCTGATCAAATCCATGCTATTAATTATGAGAAAATAGACATAGTTATTATAAATCTGACCATTTCGAAAGTGAGTTTCGAACACTTAATTGATATTTGATATTAGAAATACGAAAGAGATTAATTAGTTAACTTAATTTTTTATCAAAGATGGAAATGGTAGATAATAATAAAGAAAACTCTGATACAGAGTTTGTTGTATTGAAAGTCTATAAGTCTGTAATAGATAAATTGATTCAAGATTTAAAAGAAACTAAAAGATTAAACAACAATTACGCACCTAATTATGACCAGATATTAGTTCGTTTCAGAGATATGATAATAGATCTTGGTTCACATGAAGTTCTTAAAAATGCGATAATATCCACCGATAAAACCTCTATGTTGGGAAGAGATGAATTATAGAAGGACTTTTTGAAGACATGTCCTAAGGTTTGTTAAGAAGAGTATATGATGACGAATAGGATAATACGGGTATTTTTATATTTTATCATACCTCTCTCTCTCTCTCTCTGTACTAATGTCGAATTTCTACTACTTATTAAGTCCAAATTTACATTAATTACAATTATCAAATAGGTGCCATTAATACACATCTTGCCGTATTGTGACAACCACTTTAGTTATTAAAAAATTATAAAAAAAATGGAATCTGACATACAAAGACAGAAGAACCCTAAGAATAGTAGTGGCTCATTATTATATCCACAGAGTATTTTGCAACAACTTGACAATGATAGTGATGAACACCTAGTGGGGTTATGATCTTGGTTAGTTATTATTATTTAACCAATACAATCGGTATTGTTATTGTGATATTATAAATCCATAATTGGTGTAATAAGCGTCATGTATAATATAACCCGTGACCAAGCAGCATATGCACAAACTATAAAGTTCTATTAGATAAGATTGGTGAATATTGGTGCCGTCTTATCACTTCTTTCAGTATATCAGCAATAATTACTCTAATTCCGCAGTATAAGAACCCGTATAGTTAGCGGGTTCGGTGGGATGCAATACACTAGTGTATATAATCCACTTGCTCATGCTTAGAAGATATTAAAAGGCAGCTTCAGTTGAGTCTTAAAATGTCATCATGCAGCTTTTTTTAAGATGTTATTTGCAAATGTGTCTAATGCTTCAAGTTCTCTAGAAGGCTCAAAGTGCATTATAAGATACTGAATACCAGCTTCTTCAAGCAATTCTATTTGTCTTGATACACTTTCACGTGTACCATATATTGCAAATTCTCTATCTCTAATTTGTTGTTCAGGAATTCCTTTGTAGAATTGTTGTGCCCTTTTCCTAGCTATTTCATCACTGTCATCAATTACTACAAGATCAAGTTTGGTCTTCAAAATTGAATCATAATCCCTTCCTACACTTTTGCAGTGCTCTTTTAGAACATCTAGTTTTCTTTTTATTGTTTCAATAGATCCAAATAGATTACATGCATCAGCATACTTTGCTACAATCTTGAGTGTTTTTCTTTCACCACTTCCACCTACTAGTATAGGTGGTGAAGGTTTCTGTATTGGCTTAGGGTTACAGTATGCATTATTAATTTGATAATACTTGCCTTCGAAGGAAGCAGAAGGTTCTTCAGTCCACATTTTACGTATAATTTGAATTGCCTCTTCTAGCCTTAGCAATCTCTCTTGGTTAGATGGATAAAAAGGAATACCATATGCTTTTGATTCTTCTTCAAAATAAGAGGCACCTATACCCATGAACAATCTTCCTTTGCTCAATACATCTAATGTGGCAGCAATCTTTGCTAAAACTGACGGATATCTGTAAATTACACCTGTCACAAGTGTTCCCAATTTTATTTTTGTAGTGATACCTGCAAGTACGGATATAGTTATCCAACTTTCAAGAATAGGTTCTTCTGGTTTTCCTACCAGTGGAATCTGATGGAAATGATCCATAGTCCAAAAAGAATCAAAACCTGTATTCTCTGCCCTTATAATGAGATTCTTTAAATAATCAACAATCTGTGAAGTATCGCTATTGCGATAATCAAAACTAAAAATAGGATGTTGCAAACCAAACTTCATAGTAATCTCATAGTCAAAGATTGATTTATGTATTCTGCAAATGTAGTATTTCAAGACAATTTCACAAATAGCTTAATCGAAGCGTGAGTCACATCAATGTTATGTCTGAGTTCCAGGTCAATGCATTTACTCTTACACAAATCTATTTTGAGTGATATCCAAGGGACAATGATGATATCAGATCTTGTCAATAAGCACATTTTCATGTCTTCTGGACGATATGATCCAATAGTTAGTTCCAAAGCAAGAGACAGAGAGGCTTTTTAGTTTAGTTAAAAAAGCAAAAGCTAAATTATCAATTTACTGGCAAACAGTGATCAAGAATTAAGGCTTGAAGAGGTTAAGAAAGCAAAACAATGGTTATCTTCTTCTTTTTCTTGTCCCGATCAGAGTAAATGCATTGGCAGATTGTAGATAGAAACTATAGAGAATCCGTCAGGCGAAACCCTTAACATCATCAAGCTTAAAATTTTTTCCATACTGTAACATTAAGTCCTTTTTTACTGACGATATAAGTTCTTGCAATTCCTTTCTTGTGCGCCACAAGTAAAGAGTCTATTAATTTGATTTATTCTGTGTATAAAGATTGAACATTTAGTTTAACATCTGCATGGATTTTCAATTATAAGAGACCTTACTCTTTTTCATTATCCCATTAATAACGAAAGGCTAAAACAACATAATGTATTATGTTATGAAAAAGCTAAAGATGCCTTGACGGTAAATTGGGGGAAAAATATGATCTGAACTTGCGCTCAGTTATAATTTTAATAATAAGATTAGCATTTCCTTATATTTAGAAAGGTAATCGATCCTTAAAAAGGGAACGTTTCTTGTTACCTTTTGCTTTCATTTATGATACTAAACTATTTTCTTCCTACCATCTACTTTCGTCTTTATATTAAAGTTTTGTAAAGCGCTAAATTTTCGGCAGCTTTAAGATTTTACAATAATAGCATCCAACAGTTGGTAAGGAGAGAGCAAATAAGAGTAACAGAATACATTGATGTTTTTAGTAAAGTCTCAGGGGTTTATCAGGTGCAAGACTTTGACAAATTCACCATCAAAGCAGCCAGAGAAAGTAACTTTTACCATTGACTAAATTGTCGCGCAAACCTGCATCTTGGGAAATTAGTATCATTTGTGTATGAGAGTAAAATCACAAAAAGAAAGAGAAGAAGGAAGATATGGCTTAGTATTTATGCCGCCATCGCCACGCTGGCGATTCACTCTAGATTTTATTTTATCTAATTTTCCTTTATTTCTATCATCCGTAGGTACCGCAGTCGCCAGCGCTGCCTTTGCAGTTAAGAGCGCCTTCCTGTCCTTTATTCCGCGATTCAGAAATAGCGTTTTTAGCTTCTGCTTCTTCAATTGCCGGTAATACGATCAGTCCTCCAACTACAAACATCGCTACTGCTAGAGCGATTGCTATAGTTATTTGTGAAGAATCATCAGATCAGGTGACTACTGAGCCTTAACCAGTATGCCAGTTTTGGTTAGATAATGTTGCTTAATGTGTTGGTAGCATCTTTTTCTCCTTCTTTTATTAACTCTTCAATAGTCTGAGCAGTAAAATCCCCATCTTTCCCAGAAATACTATTAGTGTAGTTTGTATTTTCTATCCGTATTACTTTGGTTAATTTGAATCGGCCTTTCATGAGATCTTCATATTTTCTGGATTTGCCTTTATGATCTTTGCTAATGGTAGTTGTCGCTAAGATCATTTCAAATTTTTCCTTCAAGTTTTCCTTCTCAGTTTCAACATTAACTTTAGAAATGGCCTCTGTTGCAAGGTCTCTAATCTGAGTGGTAAAATACTTGTAATCTGTTACCAAGTCTGCAACCTTTTCATCGTTATAAGAAGTCCTGTCAGAAAATATTATATCATTTTGTCTATCTCTAACTCTATCAAGATCTGTATGAGGATTAGGTTGCTTTGAAGGATGTACGTTCACTATATATACTTCTAAATCAGGAATATTACCTTTGTTTTCTTCTGCTAGTGCATCAGTCCAATCATCCTGATAGGCTTGCAAAAGCTCTCTAAATGGAGTATTACTCAGTAGACTACCATCCCAGAATTTTCGTCCGTCTATTTCTTGATAATCATAGAATACTGGTATTGTACCACTTGCCATAACATGGTCTATGGCAATTCCATCATTGTATTTGATAACATTTACATAATCTTTTTTATTCATATGCTTGCCATACTCTGACTTTCTAGAGCCATCTGCTTTAGGATAGCTATCAAATGTTACTGTTTCACCTTCAGCCACATCTACACTAAAGATAAGAAGTCTAGGCTGAGCATTCTTAAAGCTTGTCGCTATTGGAAATTTTGCAAATTTTAAAATAGTCTGTTTTAGAGGGTCGTTACTATGAATAAGGAACCATGTGTTACCTTGCTCATCGAAGAACTTTGAATCAGGCCTATGTTGTAAAGGTTCATGTACCTTTGGTGCTCCATTTGAAATGAAGTATTTTACAGAATAGTATCTTCTAGCAGCCTCTGCTGAAGCAACACCTTGGCTATCTTCTTTTGATGCTTTCTGCCATTCAGTCCTACCAGGTAACTTGTTAATATCCTGTTCTGATAGAGTTGAAGCTAATCCTTCTTCCTTATTTGTCCAAAACAGTTCAAGCTTTTCTATTGCATCTTCCCAACTTCCTGTTTGTAAAAACTGGCTTACTAAAACTGCACCATTCATTGCACCTATTGAAGTACCTGCGACGATATCAAATAATAGTCTATTTTCTTCACCTTTTTCCATATCTTCTGCTTTGAGTTTTTTAGATAGTACCTTAAGTACACCTATCTCATAAGCACCAAGTGCGCCTCCACCTTGAAGAACAAGAGCTCTTTGTCTTTTAGGTTTATTTTCTTCTGATGACACCATAGACTATCAGTATAGTTGTTGCTAATACAATATGAACATTCTTTTCTATTGGGTATGTTAATGTGTTCTACCTTTGATAATCTCATGCCCGCCCCAACACATATACCAGAAGACTCCATGATATTGTGATAATAGGTAGATTCAACGTTAAGTTGTAATTGTAATTGTATTTTATGTTACCTTAAGTAACTACCATTAGATTCTTGCCATGATGTTCAAGTAACATCTGTTTTCGTTGTTCTGTAAGCCTTCGATCAAAGTCTTCCTGATGATAAAAACAAAATCCTTTCAATTTCATTTTATCATCATATTTTGTTGGTAGTGACATTTCATACTCTATGAGTTTATCACTTTGATCATGGTAGTAGAATGAGGCTAAATCAGCTATTACAGATATTCCGTTTTTACCAGAGAATTGAGGCTGTTTTGCTAATCTTGCTAGATACGACATTAAATCTAT
>JAREAI010000106.1:0-9234 GCA_029240435.1 Nitrososphaeraceae archaeon
TGTCTTGACCTCGATATTGTTACCTAAAGCTTTCTGAAATGTACCGTTCCCTAAACCGATTACCGCCTGTGCATGATTGATATTTGGAAAGTAGCCAATCTTCAAAGTTTTCTTTGCTGTATTGCCTTCTTCTCCTTCTTCGCTATTACCTGTGTCTATAGTTTGGGAAAATGCTGACGGAGTAGGTATAACATTAACAATTGCTGCAACAAGAATAATTGCGGCAGCAGTTGTAGCACATATTTTTTTTGTATACATATGACGAATTTAATTTAATATCAGTGTATATGACTGCTTTCAAATATGCAAACTGAGAACAATATGCGCAAAAACTAACATAAATAATTTATAATTAGCATGCTTTGCTTGTATCGTAAGTTCAATATATGTCATTTTAACACTATATATCAATTGCTTGATGACCTAGCCAAAAATAGAATAGATAAAAAGAAACCTCGCAGAGAAGGTTTAACCTTTATAGTAGATAAGATGCAAGGGCTAGACAGAGAAAATCTCGAAATATTAGCGCCCCTAATAGACATGGTGAAGATTTATGGTGCATATCCATTATTAATGTCTGAATCTCAGCTAGAGAAGAAAATAAAATTTTACCATGATTTTAATATTTTAGTATCTACTGGAAGTACCATTACAGAATACGCTATTATGGAAAGCTCTTTTGACAAATTTGTTAAAGAATCTGCTAAAGTTGGGTTTGACATAATAGAAATTGGCGAAAACAATATTGATCTGAATATAGAACAAAAGAAAAAGATTGTTGATACTATATTATCCTTAAACCTTGATTTTCATTGGAAGATAGGCAAAAAAGATCCTCGCCATCAGATCGGAATAGATAAAACACTGTCAAAGGTTGAAGAAGCACTAAACATAGGTGCAAACAAGGTAATACTTGAAGCCAATGAAGGCATCAATGTCGGTATTTATGATGAAAGAGGGTTAATAAAATGGAATTTTGTAGCGGCGCTTACTTCAAAATATCCACCAAATACATTTATTTTTGAAGCTCCTTTGGAGACTCAGCAATCTGCTTTAATAGCAGAATTTGGTCCACGGGTGAATTTAGCTGAAATTCATCATGATGTTGTAGCGTCTGTGGAATCCCAGCGAAGAGGATTTTTATCTAAAGCCTCCTTTGGTGTATCGATCCTTCATAAGGAACCAGAAGGTGGACCTGCGTCAAAATTCATTTATTATATAATAAAGACAAAACACCCTATAGAACAAGCAGAGTTGGTGCGGTTAACTCGCCTGCCTAGACGAACTGTTCAAAGTGCTGTAGATGAACTTAAAGAACAAGGATTGATAACAGAAAAAAATAGCCTCGACGATGCTAGGAGAAGAATTTATTATCCTATTCAATCAGATTGGATTTAATTAATTTGGGAAGAGCAGCCTCCGCAAGAAGAAAAAGTAAGGAAGAAGATGAATTAATAATAAAAGGAAGAATTGCCTGATTTATAAGAAGAAAAGATAAAGAAAGGAATCTATGATAAAGACAAAGCAATCAAATTGGTAAGATTCCTCGTAGTACAACCAATTAGTCATTATAGAAGGAACCACAATAATAATTGGGATGAATTAGAACCAGTAAATGAAGCAACAAAGATTGTAACTGCACGATTAGTACTAGAATCTATGGAAGCAGACATACGATACAGATTGGGAGATGGGCGGGGAAGAAGAGCAGGAGAATAGGAGGAATTGTTCCGGCTCTATTGCTGGAGGAGTGATATAAGGAATGATAATGAATGATATCAATAATAATAGCATTAAACATGTACTAACAAACGCAAAACTAGATTTTGATTTTAACCCTGAAGATGATGACGACTATTGTTACTACTGTTATCCTAATAATAATCCTGAAATCTTAAAGTCTGCTATATTCTGAAGACATTCCTAGTCATATCATTAATGAAGCATTAGTACTAGAGATTTGTCACACATAAGATACTTGTATATTGATCGTATCATTCTCTTATTGCACCTAATGTCAATCCCTTTATCATCTGTTTTTGGAATGTTAGCATCAAGACCAATACAGGAATAATAGAAAGAGTGATACCAGCACTAAGATAACCCCAGTCTATTCTATATAGCGAAATAAACTGGTATAATGCAACTTGGAAAACCATTGAATCAGATCTATTGGCTAAAACTACAGGGAGAATAAATTCATTCCATGAAAACCTGAAAGACAAAACTGCAGCTATCGCAAAACCAGGCATCGACAATGGTATGGTTACACGTCTTAATACTCCAAGTCTTGAGCAACCATCGATCAATGCAGCCTCTTCAAGCTCTTTTGGGATTGTTTCAAAGTAATTTTTCATCAGAAGTATGTTTAGTGGTATAATAAGGATCTGAAATGTCAACATTAGTGCTACTAAAGAATTAAGCAAACCAAAATTTGCTAACATTGTGTATAATGGTATTATATTAATTACAATAGGTATCATGAAAAGACCTAATATTATACTCATAATCACATTTTTTGCCTTGAATTCAAACCTTGCAAATGCATATCCTGCTAAGGAGCTCACGGCAACACTTAAAGTTGTACTACCTATGCTTATTATGAAGCTATTTATCAGACTACGTGCAAGTGCAGGATCAGTTAGTACAAAGAGATAGTTCCCAATTGTTGGATCTTCTGGTAGAAGTTTAGGCGGAAAACTTATGGCTTCTGTATTTGGCTTCAATGAAGTAGATAGAACCCATATAAGAGGCGATAACGTAATGAATAAGAAAACTGCAATTAAAGCATAGATTAAAGTTCGTTCTGCAAAGAACCAAACTTTGGGATTTCTAGCAGTTGTCTTCTGGACCATAATCTTGTTTTTTATCTCCTAAAAAGTTTGTGATAAATAAATGCAATAGATAGATTGATTGCGATTAGAATTATCCCTGCAGATGCTCCTTTTGAAAGGAGCCCAAACTCAAATGCTTGTCTGTACATGTAAAGTGACGCAGTTGTACTTGCAAACAAAGGACCTCCACCTGTCATTATTAATTGTATGTCAAAGAAGTTTACAGACCACATAGTTATCAATATAAGATTAATCACAATGAATGGTTTGAGTAATGGAAGAGTTATGTATATGAAGCTTCTAATCTTTGTTGCTCCATCTATGACTGCTGCTTCGTATATTGTAGGATTTATTGAAAGCAGACCTGCAGTTAGAAAGAGTATGGTAAATGGAGTACCATACCACACATTTGCGATCACTAAAGACCATATTACTATGCTGGGATCTGAAAGCCATCCAACTGACTGCAAGCCTATCTCATTCAATAAATAGTTTAATATTCCAAAATTATCGTCGAAGATAAACTTAAATGAAAAAGCAGCAATGACTGCAGAAATTGTCCAAGGTATTATGAAAATTGCACGCAATACACCAGAAGCTCTTACCTGCTGATGTAATAACACAGACATCAGCATACCAATACCAAACTGAAGAGTGACGGAACCTCCGACAAACATAAGTGTGACTTTAAGCGAGGAATAGAAATTAGGATCATTAAATAAGTTAATGAAGTTTGTCCCACCTATGTATTCCCATTCCCTTAGAATAGTAGTGAGAGAAACGTCATGTAATGAGATGTATGTATTCCAAAAAAGAGGAAATATTAGAAATATAAGTAATATTGCAAGAGCCGGAGTGAGAAAAAGATATGGCTCTACCTTTTCAAATATACTTGGCATTTTGCATACTCAATCTATGATTCTTCACCATCCCAAGACCTTTGCTGACTTTAGCGCAGCTTCATTTAATGCTTGCTTGGGTTCCTTAGCACCAAAGTAAATCTCATCTATTGCTTGTTTTATATTATCAGCTATCTGAGGATATTCTGGTACGTTAGGTCTGCTATGTCCTACAGAGATCATAGATATCATTTCATTATAATATGGTATGGTAGTATTCAACTGGCTTGCATAAGGACCTTCACCAATAGGCTTCTGGGTCGGAAGATATCCTTCTTTCTGAAGCATAGGAGTTAGTACTTCTGGTTCAACCATTAATGTAAGTAATTCCCATGAAAGGTCTTTGTTTTTAGATGTTTCAGGGATACTGAGAATCCATCCTCCCATCATTGTAGCAGTCATATTATTTTCATTTTGTACAGGAAACATAGGCAGCATGCCAACTCTCTGGTCAATATTAGCCCATTGTTCGCGAGGAAAGGTACCAAGTAGCCAAGATCCTTCTAACATTACTGCAAACTTCTTGTCAGCAAATTCTTGACCCCAAAAGTGATTTATCTGAGGCTTTATACCTGCATTGATTTGTTCTTTGATAAATTCTAGGGCTCTGACTCCTTCTGTGCTATTATATGCTGGAAACCAGTATGTACCTTTTGTAGGATGCCCACTTTTCTGCTCAAGTATTTCTCCTCCAAGCATCCAGAGATAAGCATACCACATGTCTGGAGAATGGCTAGCACCGACTAAGTGCATTCCTTGTATTCCCTGACCTTTTAATGCATCGTTGAGCTGCTTTGCACCTGTAATATATCCATTCCATGTCTTCAATGAATTAGGATCTAGGCTTGCTTGATTCAACAGATCTTTCCAGTACCACATAGCCCTTACGTCAGTCCAAGCCCAGATACCATATACTTTATTGTTATATTTACCTCCATCCCAATTAGTTTTATACCAATCCTTCTCTTTTCCCCAAGTATTAGCACGTTCTGTAAGATCTGTTAGAAATCCTCCCTGAGCAAATTCTCCAAGCCAGATTTGATCTACAGATATTAGATCAATAGGAGTTCGGCCAACCATTGCTGTTAAGATTTGCGTCCTGGTAGCATCATATGGTAAAACTCTATAGTCTACTTTAATATCTATATCGGGATGTTTTTCTCTTAATTTTTGCAATGCATCATTAAACAAAATATCCCATCTTTCTTTTGGTTCTGCTACTATCGCAGTAAGGGTGACTTGTTGTTTCTGAGCTACGACGGGGGTTGTAAAACCTGGTGCTAAACTAACTAATAGTACTATGGTTAGCACAATACTAGTACAAATAACCTTACTTATCTTCATCTAGAGTCTTATGAAGTCATATTTTTTAACAGTTGCTATCTTTTTTAGAATTCTTGCACATTAATATTAAATAAGATCATAAATAAATGTTATATTTAGAATACAAGTCAACCAAACTTTTTTGTGCAAAAAAATTCCCTTTTAAATATACATGGTCTTCATAGTTTTATCTTCTCATATTCTAGTACTCAAGATGATTTAATGGTAGAGGATTTTCATCCAATTCCTCATGTTTTGATAGTCATCTTGTATTATAATGTTAGACTCAACATTAGATCATCTTGTGAGTTAGGAGCCTTTGTTCTCATGCACCTTTGTTATCTTGTCAATACAATTTTTTTATAGTATTTTTTTTCAAGCAAGTAATCAAGCTTGCGACAACTAATGCATACTATGTAAGAAAATTAATATCCCCTATCAGACACACCTCTCCATAGAGGGCTTTTTTATATGACCAATCTTCGGATCGAAAACCTGACCAAGAAATATGGAAATGTAAAGGCACTGGATGATTTCTCTTTAGAAATAAAATCTGGTGAGTTTATGGTACTCCTTGGTCCTTCCGGCTGTGGAAAGACCACAGCTGTAAGGTGTATTGCAGGCCTTATTAGCCCTACCAATGGTCAAATATATATAGGTGATCAATTAGTCAATGACCTCCCTCCAAAGGATCGAGATGTTGCAATGGTGTTCCAAAATTATGCTCTCTATCCTCATATGAGTGTGTATGATAATATTGCATTTCCATTAAAAATGAGAAAGAAATCAAGACGGCACATAGAAGAGAAAATCAGCTATGTAGCAGATCTGCTTGGGATGAAAGATCTTCTTAACAGAAAACCCAAAGAGCTAAGCGGAGGACAGATGCAAAGAGTTGCATTAGGTAGAGCACTAGTACGTGAACCAAAAGTCTTTCTGATGGATGAACCACTAAGTAACCTTGACGCAAGACTGCGTATGTATATGAGAACAGAAATCAAGAAGTTGCAGAAGAAAATAGGCATAACTACACTGTATATCACACATGATCAGATAGAAGCTATGAGTATGGCAGATAAGATTGCAGTTATGAATGGAGGTTTACTTCAACAAGTTGGTACTCCACAGCAAGTATATAACCAACCCACAAATACATTCGTAGCAGGTTTTATAGGAAGTCCATCAATGAACTTCTTAGAATGCAGACTTATTGGAGACAGTTCTACAATTCATCTCGAATATGATAATATTTCATTCAAACTTCCATATAGTACAACAAGGACACCTCCGAAGCCCTTACCTAAAAATGTGACAATTGGAATGAGACCTAAGGATGTTGTTCTTTTAGAGAATGAAAATCCTACGGATATCAAAATGAAGGGCCAAATAACTTTCACAGAGATGTTAGGTGATGATTCGATAGTAGAGGTAAAGATAGGATCAAATTTAATAAAAGTTGCAAACGCAAATTCCAACTTTGATCTTAGTGTTGGTCAGGATGTCATCTTTGGAATACCTTATAGCAAGGTCCATTTTTTTGAGACAGAAAGTGGAAATAGATTTTACTACAATACATAAGCTATTAATTGAAAGAAGGATATTAAAATAAAGATGATTACAGATAATAATAATTATTATTAATAGAAAGTATTACTGCTACTACTACTCTCTCTTTTTTTTGTTATTATGCACTCAGCAATAACAGCAATAGATGCAAAACTAAGCAGCAGCGTAATGATGAGGAATAAGCCTCTTACTCATCGGGTACAATACTTGATTTTTATTTATGCGAATATGTTATATGCATACATATCACATTAAAAGTAGTAGTAGTAGCAGCAGTAAACATATCCTGCGGCCATATTTTATATGCTAAAATTACATCTTTATTGCATCCTTTGCATATTAGACCAGACTTATATTAACAATGTATAGTTGATATTTTAGCACTATGTCATTTCTGAAAACACAATCACTAGAGATAAAGCTGCAGGTCAAAAATCTCTCCAAGATTTATACCAGAAACGGTACGTCTTCACATACCGTTTTGAACAATATTAATATAGATGTAAAGAATGGAGAATTTGTAACTATTGTAGGACCATCTGGTTGTGGTAAAACCACTTTGCTTAATATATTAGCAGGACTTGAAAACTCATACGCTGGTGAAATACATATTGATGGTAAAACAGTTAATCCTCTGACACCAGACAGAATAGTCGTTTTCCAAGAAGCAGCTCTTTTTCCATGGCTGACTGTTTTAGAAAATGTTGAATTTGGTTTGCAAATCAAGGGCATTTCCAAAAATGAAAGAAGCAAAATTGCCATGCATTATATTGAAATGGTTCAATTATCAAAATTCGCTAATGCCTATATTCATCAACTCTCAGGTGGAATGAAGCAGCGAGTGGCTATTGCTCGTGCTCTTGCTCTTAACCCAAGTATCTTGCTTATGGATGAGCCTTTCGCGGCGTTGGATGTTAAAACAAGAATGATGTTACACCATCAGTTATTACAAATTCAGAGAAATAACAATAAAACAATTCTGTTTGTAACTCACAATATCAATGAGGCAGTATACTTGGGAGACAGAGTTATAGTTCTATCGGCTAATGATGGTAATATAAAAAAAGAGTTTATAGTCGATTTGCCACGGCCCAGAAGTTTAGACCATCCTATTATAGAATCAATCACTCATGCAATTATAGAAGAATCAAAGCAGGCTGACTTTCATAGTGATAAAAGAGGAGGAGAAGAAGAAGAAGATGAAATTGCGAACACCATCGCCACCACCGCAGCCACAATATAGTGCCATTAAAAGGCCAGTTACAAAGAGAATCGATATAGAGGATACAGCTAATATAATCCTCTTTTTAGCCGCATTTTTAGGAATATGGCAACTGATTTTCATGTTAGAGATATGGCCAAAGGTGTCTCTACCATCGCCTCTTACAGTTGCACAGTCATTTCTAAATCTAATTGGCGATTATTCATTGCTCTATGGTATAGCTGTGACAATGTGGCGTCTGCTTGTAGGGTTTTCTATTTCTATTGCAATAGGGGCAGCAATAGGTTTAGCTATGGTAAAATTCAATGGTTTTGGAAAGACAATGAGTTCGTTTGCTGTAGGATTACAATCATTTCCAAGTATTGCATGGGTTCCTTTCGCTATCTTGTTGATTGGTTTGAATGATTTTGGTATATTATTTGTAGTAATTATGAGTTCAGTTTTTTCAGTTATGATATCAACTTATAGTGGAATTAGAAATATTTCGCCAATCTATATACGTGCTGCAAGAAATATGGGAGCTAGAGGAGTATCTTTGTTCAGACATGTCATGCTACCTGCTGCTACTCCATCATTAATTACAGGAATAAGACAAGCTTGGTCTTTTGCTTGGCATGCATTGATAGGAGCAGAGATGTTGATAACAACATTGGTAGGTTTAGGACATATTTTATTTGTGGGAAGGGAATTTCAACTTATGGGACAGATTATAGCAACAATGATAACAATCTTTGCAATTGGACTTTTGTTTGATAGGTTTGTTTTCTACAAACTAGAAGAAAAAGTAAGAGCCAAGTGGGGACTTGATCAGCAAAATGAACAATAGATAGATGTATTACATATCAAGTCAAGAGCAAACTTTAAACTACATTATCTATTATTCTTTTCACATTTACTACTTTATGATGATAATAATAAAATCTTTTATATAAACAAAAAGTACCTGTAATGACAAATGCTACTGTTATAGAAGAAAAGAGCCGAGACTTGGTTATATGTGGATATGAGTTAACCTTACTTTGATTATTGTGAACCCAATACTAAATACGTAAGTGTGGGATTATATGATATTATTGCATATAATATTTCTAATCTGCATATTTGTAAGCGGTAATATATGTATAGGCTGCTCTTCCCATGGTAAATGAATGCAAAAGGAAAGTTAATAATATCAGCCGTAATAATTGTTGCAGTTATAGTATCCTCTATATTTTATTCTGATTCATCCTCACTATTTGTAGAAAGTGTTAATGATAATACTCAGAATAGCGTCTCTTCACAAATTCTTAGAATTGGCTACTTTCCAAATATCAATCATGCACAGGCGGTAATCGGTTTAGGGAACGGTACATTTCAGAAAGCTTTAGGTAACAATATCGAGGTCAAGACA